>NZ_RZOS01000309.1:0-7009 GCF_004022605.1 Mesorhizobium sp. M4B.F.Ca.ET.089.01.1.1 | reverse complement strand
AGATGGTGCAGCGATGCCCGGGCGCTCGCGGCAACGGAGGCTGTGGAGTTGCGCCGAGAAGCGCGCGTTGGTCGACCTAGCGAGCGCGGCGGGGTCGTCGGTGACCGAGGTCGCGCAAGCGTTCGGCGTAGCTCCTTCGCAGCTCTATGCGTGGCGCAAGCAGATGGCCGGCGGCGAGCCCGATGCCGATCAGGCGATGGCGACCTTCGCGCGGATCGAGGTGAACGATCTGCCCGAGGTCGAACGCGCCGTCGCCGATTGCCCGGACCCGGCCGGCAGGATCATCGTCGCCTTTCCGAGCGGCGCGCGATTGCGGATCGACGGTCCCGTCGATCCGACAGCGCTGCGCATCGTCCTGGCGGAGTTGAGCAGGTGATCACGGTGGTGCGTAAGCGGTGCATCAGGGCACCTTTCCCGAAGCCGCCCGATGCGTGTATGGCGGTCAGCCGTTAGTCGGCGCGCCGGCGGCGATCACTGCGGGTCATCATAGCGGGTGACGTAGTGGAGTTCGCGCAGGGCGGGGATGACGAGGGCGATGTCTTTGTATGCCTCGTGCTCGATAAAGTGCGCGGTCTCGGGTCCCGGCCTGGGTTTGCCGAGGACGGGCCGCCCCTTTTTGTCGACGCAGTAGATCAGGATGGGCAGCAGCAGGCCGTGGCTGGGGTTCTTGAGGTCGAGTAGCCGTTTCCAGCGTTTGATGTTGAGATTGATGGCCGCGTAGAACCCTTGGCACCACGGCCGCGGGTCGATGCCGCCGCTGGGCTTGGCGGTGAAGCGGGGCGAATAATCCTGCGGTCTGTCGAACAGCGTCTCGTTGATCCGGTTGTGGATCCTGGCGAGGCTGGCAAACACGGCATGATCGGTTGCAGAGCCTTTGGCCAGGACCTCGCGCGGCAACCCCATGAGCGGGCACATCCAGTCTTGCGGGTTGGCGAACCGCGGCCCGGTGACCGCCGCCGTCACGAAGCCATCCAGCGCCGACATGGTGCGCACCAGCGGGCGGGGGTTGGTCTTGGCGGCCATCCAGGCCTCGAGCGCCTGGTCCGACAGCGCCATGTCATCGAGCGCGCTCATGCCGCCAAGGGGAGCTGCATCTCTTGGCGGCGCACCCAGTTCCACGGCATCAGCTCATCCCAGCGCGAGGCTGGCCAGTCGTTCTGGATGCGCTCGATGACATCGGCCATGTAGGCTTCGGCATCGACGCCGCAGAGCTTGCAGGTCTCGATAACGCTGAGCACGACGGCTGACCGCTCGGCCGCGGCGAAGCTGCCCGAGAAAAGCCAATTGCGCCGGCCTACCGTAAAACCACGGATCGCGCGCTCCGCGATCAGGTTGTCGGGCTCGAGCTGGCCATCGTAGAGAAAGCGGTTGAACGCGCGCCATCGCTTGGTGCCATAGGAGAAGGCCTTGGCGATATCGGCATGCCGCGACAAACCGTTGGCCTGGCGCATGAGTTGTCCTCGCAGCGCCCGGACCAGGGGTCGGGTCCGCCTTCGTCGTGCGGCCAATCGCTCGGCCGGCGGGAGCCCCCGTATCTCTTCCTCGATCCGGTAGATCGCCTGGATACCGGCCATCGCCGTCGTGCTGAGCTCGGTCGGCTGGCTGTCGTGAACGTCGAATATCTTGCGGCGCAGATGGGCCAGGCAGGCGGCTTCTCGAATGGCGCCGCCCCTGTAGATCTGATTGTAGCCGGTGAACCCATCGGCCTGCAGCGTGCCGGCAAATCCGGCGAGCTCGCTCATCACGCTCTCGCCGGCGCGACCCATGGTGGCGCGATACCAGGCGATCGGCGGCTCCTGCGAACCCGAGTTGCGGTCGTCGGCGACGTAAACCCAGAGCGCGCCCTTGTGCGTGGTGCCGGTGCTGGGCGCCAGGATCGGAAACCGCGTGTCGTCGGTGTGGATCTTGGTGCGGGTACGGCCGATCTCACGGATGCGGTTGTAGATCGGATCGAGCAAGGCGGCGGCGTAGCCGGCGCTGCGCGCAAGCGTGGATCGCTCGATATCGACGCCCTTGGCGGCCATCATCTGGGCCTGGCGATAAAACGGCAGATGATAGCCCCACTTCGCCATCATGATATGGGCGAGCGCGGCATAGCTGAGCTTGCCGCGTGCAATGGCCTTAATCGGTGCCGGCGCCTTTGCGAAGCGCCTGGCGGGCAAGAAGGTAGTCGTTTGCGACTATCCTGACGGTCGGCTTGAGATCATGGAAGGCAGCACATCCCTACCCTACAAGACATTCGACAAGCTGCGCTCAGTCCACAGATCAGAGGTCGTCGAGAACAAGCGCCTTGATGAGGCTCTTTTGATGGTGGCCGAGATGCAGGCCGGCCGCGACCTTCAGCGCAGCCAGCACGGTCCGCGTCGCACGGGTCAGACGGACCACATGTTTGGCATTCCCGATGGCAGCCAGAGCAATGGTTACGTCAAGCGCGGCCGCAAGTCCGGCAAGAGGACGGATTTCATGAACGACCCAGCTGTCATCGCGCGGCGGGAACAGGCGCTGGCGAGGCTGGCTGCGGCCGAGTAAGCGGCTTTCAAAGCTCACATGAGGATTAGCGCGTCAAGACATGGATTGTTTCCTTCCCGGTCGTCGACTCCATGGTCTGAGCCTTCGCATGACACGGCTCTCCTCGGCCGGTTCAAACTCACATACGGTCGCCGTACTTGCGGCTGCACCATCATTCCGCTTGCGTTGCGGCAAAGGCTCAGGAGGACGGGACCATTCTAAAGCGCGGCATCTGAAGCCAGACTTTGAGCCGGTTCGCCCACCTGGATCCGCCAGGATTGATCAGTCCTGGAAGATTACACGATTGTTTCTTGGTAAGGGCTTAGGCGGACTTCAGCACTGCGCCGTCAATGACGACGCCGAAGGTGACATATTTCCAGAGAGCGACCAGCAGCTTTCGGGCGAGCGCAACGATCGTGCTCTTCTTATGCCGGCCGCCATTCGACTGGACGCGATCAATAAACCATCTGCTCAAGGCAGATGACGGTTGGTTGCGGAGCCACAGCCAGGCCAGCTGGATCATCGTTGTTCGCAGCCGTGGGTTGCCTGCTTTCGACACGCCTTGTTCTCGGTCGACGGTTCCGCTCTGCCAAGGCGTCGGCGCTAGGCCGGCGTATGCCGCAACCTGTCGGCGATTATCAAATTGCCGACAGAAGCCTTCGGTCCAAAGGACTGCAGCTACCTCCGGCCCGACGCCTTTGATTGCACATAGCATTGTTGCCGGTTCCGGGGCTTTGGCTTCGCATTCAACCCTTTCCACCAAGGCATCACGCTCACGCTCAACGACCGCAATGTGATCCAGCAGCAGCTCCAGTCGATCGAGTTCACGGCAAATTTGTGCCCTGAGATGCGGCGGCAGCACTCGGCTGTCGCCAGTTCGAAGGTCTTCCAGTTGTCTGCGACGATCTTTTCGCAGCGGCTGATAGCCGCCGATGCCTTGCGCGAAGAGCAGCCCCTTGATGCGGTTGACGTGCTCGACCCTTTCCGCAATCAGCACCCTACGTTCACGGCAAATGCGCCGCCGATCCTCTTCTTCAGGACTTGGCGCCTTGACCATGGCACAGACACGAGGTTCTCCACGCTTGAAGGCGAGTAAGGCGCGCACGAGCGCCTCGCCGTCGATCTTGTCAGTCTTTGCCCGTTTCCGGCGGCGAGACGCCGCAATCGAAGCAGCGTCGACCACGTAGCTTTCAATGCCGTTGGTTTCCAGCACACGATGAATCCAGAAGCCGTCGAGGCCCGCCTCTTGGATCGTCACGATTGGGAACAACCGTCCAGATCGCGAACGGGCCTTCTCTTGGAGATGAGTAAATCGAGCCAGCAATTCACTGACGTTGCCGCCCGCTACGGCGTGCTTCGACATCCTTTCCCCACCGCCTGGCGACAATGATGTGACCAACCAAGTCGACCGGCTCAACTCCAACGAGACGAAAATCGCACCGAGATCGGTTCGAATTGCAATGGGCGTTTCGGTTTGAAAATGCGTAGTGACCACGATGACCTCCTGGAGTGAGCAGCTTCTGTGAAGCTGCACCCTTGCAGATCGCCGGTCGCAGGTTCACCCCTCATGGAATCTAAAGCCCAGGGGCGTTTGACTGGATCGCCCCCGATCGGGCTGAGCAACCCCGACCAGCGGCGCCCGATCGGGCGCTCGCGTTAGCGCCGGGAAGGCGGCTCCGACGTCGATGCGACATTTCTACTTTGCGGGATAGCACCCCCTACTTTGGCCAGTGTCGCATTTCTAACTTGCTAAGCCTGTCGCATCAGTAACTTGCCAGAACATTGCGTCCACGGAAGCAAAAGATCGCGCCGGTGTGCGGGTCGAGCGCTAACACTTGCTGCACCATGCGTGCCAGGCTGTTGATCCCGCGGCGCATATCGGTCTCACCGCAGCAAAGGTAAATCCGGTCGGTCGGCACCACCGTGATCACTTGGTCAACTCCGCCAGGACGATGCGCAGCGCTGTCGGATCGACGGTTCCGTCGATCCGCAATCGCGCGCCGTTCGGAAAGGCCACCACGATCTTGCCGGCCGGGTCCGGGTAATCGGAGACGGGCCGGTCCTCGGGCAGATCGTTCACCTCGACGCGCGCGAAGGCGGCCACTGCTTGATCGGCATCGGGCTGGTCGCCGGCCATCTGCTTGCGCCACGCATAGAGCTGTGACGGAGCTACGCCGAACGCTTGCGCGACCTCGGTCACCGACGACCCCGCCGCGGTCGCAAGGTCGACCAACGCGCGCTTCTCGGCGCGACTCCACAGCCTCCGTTGCCGCGCACGGCCGGGCATCGCTGCACCATCTTCAGACGCCGCGGCGCTGCTTAACTCGGCGACCACATCGCCCTCTGCATGTTCCAATGTCATGGCGCGAAAGCTCCATGTTCATCGGCCTATTGCAAGGTGCCTTGGTGCACCGCTTACGCCGCTCCTGCCGGTGGTGAGGTTGAGCTTGTGGCCGTATTCGGTATCGCGGCTGCCTTTGACGATGATATCGGCATGCTCTTCGAACAGGCTGACCAACTTCTCGCCGGCGGGCACTGGCTCGCCGGCCAACACCCGCCGCTCGCTCTGTCTGATGATGCGTTCGACCAGCGGCCGATAGTGACGAACCTGGATCTGCCACAGGGCTATGGACGGTGTGCTCGCCACGGCCAAACGCTCGCTCGCCTGCTCCAGATAGGCCAAGGTCGCACGGGTGATTGCGATCAGCTCGCGGTAGAGTTGGACCCGGTTGGGTCGACCGCGCGTGAACTGGATTTTGCGAGCCCGCTTCTTGGCTGCGCGGCAGTGATCGCGCCATGCCATGCTGGTGCCCGCCAATCAAGACATCAGCTCGCTTCAGAAGGCGCACCATGACCCGCACGGCATCCCAAAGCAGGCTGCTGTCACTCGGCTCGTGCATGAGTGCCGACGTCACGGTGCTGTCCAGCCGCACCACCGCGCCGTCTTCGAGCTTCGCCTGTCGAGCGCTCGACAGCAGTACCCGATTGATCTGTTCCCAGGTCTCGGGCCGGATCGCGCTGATCGTCTTTTGCAGCGCCGACTTCTGGGGGCTCCATGACAATGGTAGGCGGGCAAAGGCGCGAAACGAGGCAGAGTCCTCAAGATGGAACGCCAGCTCCTGATAGCTCAGCTGCCGGTATTGCTTGAGAAGCGCGCAACGCAGCACCGCTTCAGCAGGCAGGCCTTGCCGTCCGGTAGCCTTGACGCCAACCCGCACCAAATCGCGCGCCACCAAGCCAAGCAGATCGCGATGCTTGTCCAGCCAGTGCGACATTGCCTCCAGTTCGCGTCCGATCTCGTGCGTGGCGAAAACATCGAATATACTTATATGAGGAGCGTCAATTCGGAACTGTCGTCAGGGTGACATTTTTTGCTTTCCGTCGGCTGTTGCGGCATCCACGGTCTGAGCCCGATTGCAAGACGCGGCTCGTTGCCAAGCCAGATCCAACTTATATACGGTCGCTGTTCGAGACAGCGGCACCAACATCCCGCTTGCGGCGGACAAGGGCTCAGGAGGACGAGACCATTCTAGCTTACGGCCATTCAGGGCCATGCATATTCTCGGCTCGTCCCACCTGGATCCGCCAGGACTGATCGGGTCCTGGAGGATTTTCAGAATTCAGTTCGGCTAACGCATCAGGCGGTCTTCATGACCGCGCCCTCGATGACGACGCCGGCGCTGACGTATTTCCACAGCGCGACGAGCAGCTTGCGGGCGAGCGCAACAATCGTCGCCTTCTTCAGACGGCCGCCGTTGTGTTTGACCCGGTCCTGGAACCACAAGGTGAGCGCCGATCGCGGTTGATGGCGCAGCCACAGCCAGGCCGCCTGGATCAGCGTCGTTCGCAGCCTTGGATTGCCGGCTTTCGATACCCCCTGGTCGTGATCGACCGAGCCGCTCTGCCAGGGTGTCGGCGCGAGGCCCGCATAGGCGGCAACCTGTCGTCGGTTGTCGAAGTGACGCGACAGCCCCTCCGACCACAAGACGGCGGCAAACTCCGGCCCGATGCCCTTCAGATCGAGCAGCATCGCCGGTGCCGGCGAGACGGCAGGCGCGGCTGCGAGCATGGCATCGCGTGCGGCCTCGACTGCCTTAATCTGCTCCAGCAGCAGTTCGAGCCTGTCGAGTTCCCGGCCGACCTGCGCCAGCAGATGTGCCGGCAAGGGTCGGCCGTCGCCGGTCTTGAGCGCCGCCAGTCGCTTGCGCCGGTCGCGGCGCAGCGGCTCATAGCCGGACACGCCTTGGGCGAACAGCAGGCCTTTGACGCGGTTGACATTGCGTACGCGCTCGTTCGTCAAGGCCTTGCGCTCACGCGTGATACGGCGACGGTCCTCCTCCTCGGGCGCCGGCACCCGGAGCATCGCACACACCCGCGGCTCCCCTCGCTTGTAGGCCAGCAACGCCCGGACCAGCGCCTCGCCGTCGATCTTGTCGGTCTTTGCGCGGCGGCGTCGGCGCGAAGTCGCAATCGACGCCGGATCGACGACGTGACTTTCGAT
>NZ_RZOS01000308.1:0-7013 GCF_004022605.1 Mesorhizobium sp. M4B.F.Ca.ET.089.01.1.1 | reverse complement strand
TGAAGGAACTGGCCGTGGCGCATCAGGGGTGAGGGTGCCGCCGTGGACCTCGCAGCTGATCGGGTTTCTGAAGAGCACTTGGCGCTGGCGCCGCCCCTCATTGCCCTGCCGGGCATTTCTCCCCGTATAGTGACGGGGAGAAAGACGCTTGCGCCGGTGGTTTCGCCAATCGCCGAAGTCGCAGGAAGTGCGCCGGCGTCGCGGCCAGCCCCTTCTCCCCGTTCAACGGGGAGAAGAGAGCTAATCGCCTAAGCAAAATACTCCTGCAGCGGGGTGACTTCCAAGCTCCCCGCCCGCAATGCCGCAATCGCTTCCGCCACAGCCGCTGCCCCTGACAGTGTCGTGTAATACGGCACCTTCTGCATCAGCGTTGCGCGCCGCAGCGACTTCGAATCCGACACCGCCTTCTGGCCATCGGTGGTGTTGAAGACGATCTGGACCTGGCGGTTGCGGATGGCGTCCTCGATGTGCGGGCGGCCTTCGAGCACCTTGTTGATCTTTTCGGCCACGACGCCGTTCTCGGCGAGGAAGCGCGCGGTGCCGGAGGTGGCAAGCACCTTGAAACCCTGGCCGGCGAGGCGTTTTACGGCGGGCAGGATGCCCTTCTTGTCCTCGTCGCGCACCGAGACGAACAGCGTGCCGGAGCGCGGCAGGTCGACATTGGCGCCGAGCTGGCTCTTGGCGAAGGCGAGCGCGAAGTCGCGGTCGAGGCCCATGACCTCGCCGGTCGAGCGCATTTCCGGTCCGAGCAATATGTCGACGCCGGGGAAGCGCGCGAAGGGGAAGACGGCTTCCTTGACCGCGATGTGGCCGGGGTTGCGCGGATCGGGCATCGGCCCGTAATGGGCGAAGGCATCCTCCAGCGTCTCGCCGGCCATGATGCGGGCGGCGATCTTGGCGATTGGACGCCCGATGGTCTTGGCGACGAAGGGCACGGTGCGCGAGGCGCGCGGGTTCACCTCCAGCACATAGACCGTGCCGTCCTTGATGGCGTATTGCACGTTCATCAGGCCGCCGACATTGAGCGCGCGAGCCAAGGCAGCCGTCTGGCGCTCCAGCTCATCGACCAGGTCCGAGGGCAGGGCGTGCACCGGCAGCGAGCAGGCGCTATCGCCCGAATGGATGCCGGCCTCCTCGATGTGCTCCAGAATGCCGGAGACAAAGGTCGCCTTGCCGTCGCAGAGGCAGTCGACATCGACCTCGATGGCGCCAGACAGATAGGTGTCGAACAGCAGCGGGTTCTTGCCGAGCAGCGTGTTGATCTGGCCGGTCTTGTCGTTGGGGTATTTCTGCTTGATGTCCTCCGGCACCAGGCCGGGCACGGTGTCGAGCAGGTAGGTCTGCAGCATGCCCTCGTCATGGATGATCTGCATGGCGCGGCCGCCGAGTACATAGGACGGGCGCACCACCAGCGGGAAGCCGAGCTCGCCGGCGACGAGGCGGGCCTGCTCGACCGAATAGGCGATGCCGTTCTTCGGCTGGGTCAGGCCGAGCTTGTGCAGCAGCTTCTGGAAACGGTCGCGGTCTTCGGCGAGGTCGATCATGTCGGGTGAGGTGCCGAGGATCGGGATGCCGGCCTTCTCCAGCGCGTCGGCCAGCTTGAGCGGCGTCTGGCCGCCGAACTGGACGATGACGCCGACCAGCTCGCCGGACGCCTGCTCGGCGCGCAGGATCTCCAGCACGTCCTCCGCCGTCAGCGGATCGAAATAGAGCCGGTCGGAGGTGTCGTAGTCGGTCGAGACGGTCTCCGGGTTGCAGTTGACCATGATCGCCTCGTAGCCGGCGTCGCGGAGCGCAAACGCCGCGTGGCAGCAGCAATAGTCGAACTCGATGCCCTGGCCGATGCGGTTCGGACCGCCGCCGAGGATGACGACCTTTTTGCGCGCCGAGACCTTGGCTTCGTTGGCCAGCGCGCCGGCGAAGGGCACTTCATAGGTCGAGTACATATAGGCCGTGGGCGAGGCGAACTCGGCGGCGCAGGTGTCGATGCGCTTGAAGACCGGATGAACGTCGAGCTTTTCGCGAGTCTTCTGAATCACTTCGGCGTCGGTCATCGTCAGCGACGCGAGGCGGGCATCGGAGAAGCCCATCGCCTTCAGCATGCGCAGATTGGCGGCATCCTGCGGCAGGCCGTGCTCGCGCACGCGCTCTTCCATGGCGATGATGCCGGCGATCTGCTCGAGGAACCACGGGTCGATCTTGCACATGGCATGCACGTCTTCCAGCGAGGTGCCCATGCGGATCGCCTGCGCCACCATGCGCAGCCGGTCCGGCGTCGGCGTGCCGAGTGCTGCGCGGATGGCGTTTCTGTCGTCGACATGGCTGGCCGGCGCGCTGCCATGGCCAAGGCCGGGAATCTCGATCTCGTCCAGACCCGTCAGGCCGGTCTCAAGTCCGCGCAGCGCCTTCTGCAAGGATTCCTGGAAGGTGCGGCCGATGGCCATCACCTCGCCGACCGACTTCATGGCGGTGGTCAGCACCGGCTCGGCGCCGGGGAATTTCTCGAAGGCAAAGCGCGGGATCTTCGTCACCACGTAATCGATCGACGGCTCGAACGAGGCGGGCGTGGCGCCGCCGGTGATGTCGTTCTCCAATTCGTCCAGCGTGTAGCCGACGGCGAGTTTGGCGGCGATCTTGGCTATCGGGAAGCCGGTCGCCTTGGAGGCCAGCGCCGACGAGCGCGAGACGCGCGGGTTCATCTCGATCACCACCAGGCGGCCGTCGGCCGGGTTGACGGCGAACTGCACGTTGGAGCCGCCGGTCTCGACGCCGATCTCGCGCAGCACCGCGATCGAGGCGTTGCGCATCATCTGGTATTCCTTGTCGGTCAAGGTCAGCGCCGGCGCGACGGTGATCGAGTCCCCCGTGTGCACGCCCATCGGATCGATGTTCTCGATCGAGCAGACGATGATGCAATTGTCCGCCCGGTCGCGGACGACCTCCATCTCGTATTCCTTCCAGCCGAGCACGCTCTCCTCGATCAGCACCTCGGTGGTCGGCGAGGCGTCTAGGCCGGACTGGACGATGTCGTAGAATTCGGCACGGTTGTAGGCGATGCCGCCGCCGGTGCCGCCCATGGTGAAGGACGGTCGGATGATGGCCGGCAGGCCGACATGGTCGAGCGCCTGGGCGGCGATCGCCATGCCATGGCTGATGTAGCGCTGCTTGCGGTCGCCTTCGCCGAGGTTCCAGCGGGTTTCCAGCGCGTCGAGCGCGGCGTCGAGATTGTCGGGGTTCTCGGCCTTCAGCGCGGCGCGCTCGGCCTCATGCGTCTTGCGGTCGGCGTTCTTGACGTCGGTGGCGTTGGCCAGCATCGACTTCGGCGTTTCGAGGCCGATCTTGC
The DNA here is from genome assembly GCF_004022605.1 of Mesorhizobium sp. M4B.F.Ca.ET.089.01.1.1. NCBI lineage: Bacteria > Pseudomonadati > Pseudomonadota > Alphaproteobacteria > Hyphomicrobiales > Phyllobacteriaceae > Mesorhizobium > Mesorhizobium sp. M4B.F.Ca.ET.089.01.1.1. The sequence goes on along the minus strand of NZ_RZOS01000308.1, from coordinate 3,670 downwards.
TCATCGCCTCGCGGAACAACGCGCGGTCCTCGGCCTTGTCGATGGCATGCGCGTCGGCGCCGATCATCTCGACATTGTAGCGGTCGAGCACGCCCATGCGGCGCAGCGACAAAGCGGTGTTGAGCGCCGTCTGGCCGCCCATGGTGGGCAGCAGCGCGTCCGGCCGTTCCTTGGCGATGATCTTGGCCACCACTTCCGGCGTGATCGGCTCGATATAGGTGGCGTCGGCCAGCTCCGGGTCGGTCATGATGGTGGCCGGGTTGGAGTTGACCAGGATGACGCGGAAACCCTCTTCCTTCAGCGCCTTGCAGGCCTGGGTGCCGGAATAGTCGAACTCGCAGGCCTGGCCGATGACGATGGGGCCGGCCCCGATGATCAGGATCGACTTGATGTCGGTGCGTCTTGGCATGGTCTACGGGTTCCGTTCGGCGAGCGGCTTGCACGAAAAACCGGGACGGGAGGACCCGGCCGGTTGTGCTTGCGATTCTGGTATCAGGCTAGGAGGGCCTTATAGGGAAGAGTTTTGGCGGATGTAACCCCGAAAATGAGGGATTAGGGGAGTAGGGGAGTAGGGGAGTAGGGAGTAGGGGAGGTTCAGGCACCCACTGCCTATTCCCTACTGCCTAACACCTATTCACCCAGCGCAAGCTGGTCCGTGATCTCGAATCGCTCCGAGGTGCCGATCCGGATCATGTTGAGTGTGCCCTCGCGGGAGAAGCGGAATTCGTCTGCCGAGTCCGAACTGGCCGGGAAGCCGCCGTGGAAGGTGATGATGCGCGTGCCGCCATCCGGCCAGGCTACCGTGACGGCACTCTCGCCGCCCGTGTGCACCACGGTTACTTCGCAGCGGGTCATCGGCTGGCCGATATGGCGCGCGCAGGGGATGCCGCCGGAGGCATCGGGGGCGGGGCCGTCGGAAAGTCCTGCCGCCGATGATGTGAAGGCAAGGCCATAGGCATCCTGCATGGCCGTCCTGCCGATATCGGCGGCGGCGGGGGGTGCCGCCGGGTCGGAGCCGCCGAGGCGCGCGGTGATGTCGGCGGCCGGTGCTTCGGGGAGTTGAGGCGCGCTGGCTTCGCTCGCCGGCTCGGCGGCATCATCGGGCGCCGGCGCCGGATTGTTCGGGGTCAGGTAGCGCGCGGGCGCCCAGCCACCGACGCGAGGGTTCTCGGTGTCCTCGACCTTGCACCAGGGATTGCCGTTGACTTCGTTGCAGCCGAGGTTCTTCACCGCCGCCCCGCCGGGCAGGCGCGCCTGGATCTTTCCGGTCGCCGATGCGGTGGCGCGGATGTTGAGCAGGTCGTCCGGCGCGAGGCCGCTGACGATGGAAATGATGGTGCCAGGCGCGTCCTCGGCCATGGCCGGCGAGGCGGCCAGCGGCAAAGCGACGGCAATCAGTGCCTGCAGCGTCGATCGGAGCGTAACTCTGCGCTTCATCCTTCGGCCATGGGCATGCACGTTCCAAAGCGCGACCGACTCAAGCGCGCCACCTCAAGCCGAGGCGGTTATAGGAGACGATATGGCGCGATGTCATCTGAAACTTGGCGGTGACGGCGCGTGCCGCCGCTCAGTCCGGCATGAAGCCGGTTCTGAGCGCATGCGCCCATTCCGGCCGTCCCGCCTGTTCGGCTTGGCTCGCCGCGGCCTCGTGGTCGTAGTCGACGGCGATGGCCTCGAAGCGGTCGGGGCGGCCCTGCTCGCCGAGTTCGACGATGCCGTAGCGCGCATGCGGCGTGCCTTGCTCGGAAACATGCGCCGGAGGCGTGTCATCGTCATAGGCGGGGCAACCGATGCTGCCGGGGTTGAAGATGACCGGGCCGCCGGGGATGCGGATCAGCTCGGCGCGATGGCTGTGTCCGCACAGCACGATGCGGCAGGCGGGGTCGAGCGATTTCAGCCGCCGCCGGATCGCCGCCAGCGGCGCGCGCACCAGCTGGCCGTCGGTGATCGCATCGGCGAGATATTTCTCGTCATGGTCGGGGCGGGCGTGGAAGGCGACCACGCCGGGCAGGACCTCCAGCGTCAGCGGCAAGGCCAGCAGCGCCTCGCGCTGCAACCCCGTCAGCCGTTCCTGGGCGTAGCGGTCGGACGGCCACATCGTCTCGTCGGCGGGGTCCTGCGCCACGCGGCGGTCATGGTTGCCGCGCACGGTGGGCAGCTTGAGCGCCTGCAGCCGTTCCATCGTCTCGCGCGGCCAGAGCGGCCCGGAGACGCAGTCGCCGAGATTGACGGTGATATCGGCGCCGCCGCGATGCTTGAGGTCGTCGAGCACGGCGTCCAGCGCCAGCAAATTGCCGTGGATGTCGGCGAGAACCGCAATGCGCATCAGGCGCCGATCTCGATCTCGGCGGCGCCGACCATGGGCAGCGCCTTGTCGTCACCGGCGGCGGCAATGACACTGTCAAGCAGGCCGGGGAAGCGGCGGTCGAGGTCGTCGCGGCGCAGCGTGATCATGCGGTTGGTGCCGACCGCTTCGGTGCGGGTGACGCCGGCCTCGCGCAGCTTGGCCAGGTGATAGCTGAGGTTGGTCTTGGAGCCGAGATCGAGGAACTTGCTGCAGTTCATCGGCACGCCTTCCTTGCTCGCCAGGAAGCGTACGATGGCAAGCCTGGTCGGGTCGCCGAGCACGGCGAGCACGATCGGCAGGGTGATCTGGTCAGCATTGGGGTGAGGCAAGGTCATCCCCGGGAATTAAGCACAATCCGGGCCGATTTCAACGCGTCTCCTTCTGCGGCGGGCGCAAACGATCCGTTGATCGCGGGCCCTGTCCTGACACAGTGCTGTCAGCAGGGTTCAGCTATTTTCCCCTTGCTTCATTGACATCATGCCCTGCCATGTCCAATTGTTCAATAACTTTTGAACTAAAGGACACTCCCCATGGACAAGCGGATCTTCTGGCTTGCGCTCGGATCGTTCGCGATCTCGACCGAAGGCTTCGTCATCTCCAGCCTTCTGCCCGACATCGCAGCCGATGCCGGTATCTCGATTCCGCTCGCCGGGTCGCTGATCACCGCTTTCGCGCTCGCCTATGCGTTCGGCACGCCGATCCTGGCCACGCTGACCGGCGAATGGGACCGTCGCCGCGTCATCCTGTGGACGCTGGTGTTCTTCGTGCTCGGCAACATCGTTGCGGCGCTGAGCTCGTCCTTCGAACTGCTGCTGATCGCACGCATCATCATGGCGCTGTCGTCCGGCCTGTTCGCCGCGACCGCGCAAGGCACGGCCGTGGCGCTGGTCGACGACCATCACCGGGCACGCGCCATCGCCGTCGTCGTCGGAGGCACCACGGTGGCGGTTGCCGTCGGCGCGCCGCTCGGCGCGCTTGTCGCGGCCGTCGCCGGCTGGCGCGGCACCTTCTTCGCCATTGCCGGGCTCGGCGCGCTGGCCGGCGCGATCCTGTGGTGGCGGCTGCCGCGCGGCATCATCGGCACCAGGCTCCCGCTCAAGGCGCGGTTGGCGGCGGCGCTTCGGCCCGGCGTGATGCCGATCCTTTTGACCACCGCCCTGGCGCTGGTCGGCGCGTTTACCGTCTTCAGCTTCATCGCGCCGCTGGCCGTCCAGAGCGGCGGCTTGAGCCCGCTGGCGCTGCCCGGCATGCTGCTCGCCTTCGGCGCCGGCGCCGTCATCGGCAACATTGCCGGCGGGCGGGCCGCCCACCGCCTCTGGGCGA
>NZ_RZOS01000307.1:0-7015 GCF_004022605.1 Mesorhizobium sp. M4B.F.Ca.ET.089.01.1.1 | reverse complement strand
ACGCCGGGGGAGGCCCATCCATGAATTTTGTGTTCTTCTCGCCGCATTTTCCGGCCAATGGCGCCGACTTCTGCGATCGGCTGAAGAAGGCCGGCGCCACCGTGCTTGGCATCGGCGATGCGCCTTATGAGGCGCTGAGCGGAAAACTGAAGGCGGCGCTGTCGGAATATTACCGCGTCGCCGACATGGAGGACTACGAGCCGGTGTTCCGGGCGATGGGCCATTTCATCCACAAATGGGGGCGCATCGACCGTTTCGAGTCGCTCAACGAGCATTGGCTGGAGCTGGAAGCCAACATCCGCACCGACTTCAATATCTTTGGCACCAAGCTCGATTTCGTGAAGAACCTGAAGCGAAAGAGCCGCATGCGCGCCTTCTTCCGCAAGAGCGGCGTCGAGACCATTCCGCAGCGCAAATGCTCCGATCGGGCGGGCGCCATGACCTTCATCCGCCGCGTCGGCTATCCGGTGGTGGTGAAGCCTGATTCCGGCTCGGGCGCCTCGAACACGTTCAAGATTTCCAATGCGAAGGAGCTCGACCAGTTCTTCCGGGACAAACCGGAGGGCGTGACCTTCGTCATGGAGCAATTCATCGAGGGGCTGGTGGTGACGTTCGACGGTCTGGTCAACCGCGACGGCGAGGTGGTGCTGGCGGCCAGCCACCGCTACGACCAGAGCGTCATGGAGGTGGTCAACCGCGACCGCCACATGAGCTACACCTGCTTTCCCGAAATCAGCCCGGCGGTGGAAGAGGCGGGCCGCAAAATCCTCAAGGCGTTCGACGTCCGCGAGCGGTTCTTCCACATCGAGCTATTCGAGACCAAGGACAAGCGCGTCATCGCGCTCGAGGTCAACATGCGCCCGCCGGGCGCCTGGATGACGGATGCCATCAACTACACGTTCGACGTCGACGTCTATGCGGCATGGGCCGACATGGTGGTCAAGGACGCCGCCGGCGGACCCTACGAAGGCAAGTATTTCACCGCCTACGCCAGCCGCAAACGCCACCTCCACTATTTGCACAGCCATGCGGACGTGCTAGCCGCCCATGGCGACAAGATCGTCCATCACCAGGCCATCGAAGAGGTTTTCAGCCGCGCCATGGGGAATTACGCCTACCAGATGCGTTCGAAGGACCAGACGGCGCTGCGCCAGGCGGTCGACTACATCCACGCGGAAAAGGCGTGAGCGATGGACGTGTCCTACCACAAGGGGTTTGCCAAAAATCTCGGCCGCGACATGGAGTACAAGCGATACGGCCACGCCGGCCGGCCGGTCGTGGTGTTCCCGACCTCGCAAGGGCGCTTCTACCAGTTCGAGGATTCCGGCGGGGTGGGGGCGCTGGCCGAGTTCATCGATACAGGCCGCATCCAGCTGTTCACGCTCGACGGCATCGATTCCGAATCCTTCTTCGACAAACATGGCGATCCTGCGCAGCGTATCGCGCGTCATGAAGCCTATTTCCGCTATGTGCGCGAGGAAGCACTGCCGGAACTGCAGTCGATTGCCGCCAAGGCCAATGGCGGGCGCAATCTGAAGCCGCTGTTCTCTGGCTGTTCGATGGGCGGCTATCATTCGTCGAACTTCGTCTTCCGCTTTCCGGAACTGGCCAGCGGCGTCATTGCGCTGTCCGGCGTCTATTCGACCCGCGATTTCTTCGGCCGGTCGCTCGAGGGCAGCATCTTCTTCAACTCGCCGCTCGACTATTTGCCGGGCATCGTGGACCAGAAGCTGCTCGGCCGGCTGCGGGCGCTGAGGCTGATCTTCTGCTGCGGGCAGGGCGCCTGGGAAGAGCGCATGCTGGTCGAAACGCGCGAACTGGAACAGGTGCTGCGCGACAAGTCCATCCCCGCCTGGGTCGACTATTGGGGCGGCGATGTCAGCCATGACTGGCCATGGTGGCACAAGCAGCTGGTCTATTTCTTCGGCCGCTGGCTGGACGAGGACCTGATGAAGCGGCTGGATTGAACCGCAACCGACCCGGTCCGCGGTTTTGCGAAGCTTGCCGATGCCGGCGGCACAAGGGCCTTTCCAGGCAGGTTCGGGCGCTTTGCCCTATTCCTTAATGCTTCTCGCCACCAGCCGCGCCACGCTCGGGCCGACGAGCAGCACAACGAGGAAGCGGGCCGACTGCAGCGCCATGACGAAGGAAATGTCGACGTTCTGCGCCGCGGCGGCGATGATGGCGACGCTGTCCATGCCGCCGGGGCTGGTCGCCAGATAGGCGGTGAGCGGATCGATGCCGAGCACGCGGCTGATGACGAATGCCATGCCGCCGCAAAAGGCGATCAGCGCCACGATCGAGCCGATGATCTGCGGCAATGCGCGGGTCGCGTGGCGCAGGATCGGCCGGGTGAAGTTCAGGCCGATCGACCAGCCGATCGGGGCGTAGCTGACCGCGAGCAGCCATTGCGGCAATTGCATCTCCACGCCGAAGCCGAGATGGACGATGGTGCCGAAGATGAAGGTGCCGAGGAAGAACGGCGACGGCAGCCGGCAAAGCCGGCCGAGCAGGCCGCCGACAAGCGCGACAGCGAGCATCGCGGCAAAGGCCATCCATTCGATCGCCGGGAACCAGACGATGGCCGGGGCTTCGATGCCCGATGTGTCGACCCACATACGGGCGATCAGCGCCGCGGTCATCGAGACGAAGATGACGCGCAGATACTGCATGAAGGCGACGAGCCGCTGGTCGGCGCCGAAGGCGCCCGCCATCAGCACCATGGCCGTGGCCGCTCCCGGCGACGAGCCCCAGACGGCCGTGGTGCCGGGCAGTATGCGCCAGCGGCTGATCAGCCAGCCAAGCAGGCTGGAGGCGGCGACGGTCGCAATCACGGCGCCAAGGAAGAGCGGCCATTCGTTGTAGAAGACGGGGAAGATGTCGGCGGAGATCGAAGCGGCGACGAGGCAGCCGACGACGGCCTGCGCCGAGCCGAACAGGGGGCGCGGCACGCGCACCGTGGCGCCGTTGGTTCCGGCGAGGATCGCCGCCAGCATCGGTCCGATCAGCAGCGCCGCCGGCAGGGCGGCGATTTCCAGCAGGCCGGCGAACAGCAGCGAGAGCGCCAACAGCACCAGCCACTGCCGCGGCGGACGGAGTCGCGCCATGCGTTCAACGGGCGGTTGTTCCGGCGAGGAGTCCATACCCGGCTCTTAGACCGGGCGGGGACAAATGCGAACCCATTTCCCGCGCAAAAGTCCTGATTTGCGTTGCTCCAGGGCGCGTCAGCCGGTGTTGCCGGCGGGCAAGCCGAAGCCGCCGACCGGATGGGTCTCCACCTGGAACTCAAAACCGGCGATGAAGGGCCGCGCCTTGGCGATCGCCGCCTGGACTTCGGGCAATTGCAAGGACGTCTTGTGGCTCGCCTGGTCGGTCCACACCTCGGTGACCCAGATCGCGTCGGCATCGGCGGGGTCGGTGGCGATGATGTAGCTCAGGCAACCGGGCAAGGCGCCGGTGCTTTCGCGCAGCACGTCCATGACCGCATCGCGCTGACCGCGCGCCGCCCGCATCTTGCCGATCAGTCCGTACATTTGCCCATGTCTCCTTACGGTTGCGCGACAAGAGTATGCAGTCGGCGCCTCACGGCATCAACTGGCCACCGTTCACCTCGATCACCTGGCCGGTGATATAGCCGCTCAACAGGTCGGACGACAGGAACAGATAGGCGCCGACGCAATCCTCGGCAGTGCCGGCGCGCCCCTGCGGAATGGTGGCTACCATGCCCTTCATCTGTTCCTCGGTCGAATAGCGTTCGTGGAAGGGCGTGGCGATGGTGCCCGGCGCCACGGCGTTGACGCGGATGCCGAAGCCGATCAGTTCCTTGGCCATGCCGCGGGTCACGTTGGAGACGAAGGCCTTGGCCGAGCCGTAGAGACCGGCACCACCGCCGGCGCCATTGCGGGCGGCGATCGAGGAGGTGTTGACGATGAAGCCACCCTGGCGCTTCAGCCAGGGTATCGCCTTGCGCGAGGCGGTGAGCACGGACCGCGCGTTGAGGTCCATCACCGCGTCGTAATGCGCCTCGGTCTGCTCGGCATAGGCAATCCGGCCGAGCATGCCGCCGGCATTGTTGACCAGCCCGTCGAGGCGGCCGAAATGGCTGGCACTCTCCTCGACGACACGCTCGACATCGGCGGACACCGAGAAATCACCCTGGGTGAGGAAGACCTCGCCGCCGCGGTCGCGGATGATGCTGGCGAGCGTCTCGGCGGCCTCGCGGCTCGCATTGTAGTGGAGCGCGACGCGGCATTTCTGCTTCGCATAGGCCAGTGCAAGGGCGGCGCCGATGCCGGTCGAAGCCCCGGTGACCAGCACCGCTCTATCTGCGAGATCCGGGATGACAAGGGCAGAGCTAGCGGTCGCCGGCATTTCGATCCTCCGAATTTACGCCCGTCCTTGGTAGGACCTCGCCGCCCCGGTATTCAAGCCCCCGGTCGTAACCCCGGGACTCTAGGGCCTGAGATAGACATAGCCCTGGCGCTGCAGCTCGGCGAGCTTGACGACGCCGCCCTTGTCGGCGACCTGGAAGCCGGCGAGCAGGTCGGCAAGCGTGATGTCCATGCCATGCATGGTGTTGCCACAGGCTTGCGGAACCAGCCCCTGCTGGACCAGCCCGGCAAACCGGCTGGACGTGGCGCCGGATGCGGCCTTGGTCTTAAAGGCCGCAAGGGCCGGGCCATGCACGACAAGCACGATGTCGACATTGCCGCCGGTGCCTTCGTAGTGGTTGTTGATGTTGCCCAGGACGAAATTGGCCTTGTCGACGTCGCTGAGGTGATAGGCGACCTTCAGCCTTTCCTCCTCCGCGGCAGCCGCCTTGACCTGGCGCAGTCCGAAAAGGCCGGCGGCCCCGGCAAGACCGACACGGAAAATATCTCGGCGCAGCATCGCTCTTCCTCCACCAGCCGGGCACTATGGCCTTGCGTGGCCCCGGCCTCGCTAACCATTTGTTTCTACGCAATTCCCTATGGAAAACCGTTACACGCTTTTCCCGGAACTGCTCCTAGACTAGCATGAATCGCAGTCACGTCCTGTCGGTGGGAGGAGGGTCACATGACGTCGAGGATAGCGGTGGGCGCGGCGCTTGGCGCTGTATTGTTCGTTGTCGGCGCGGCTCTTGCCGACGACACTCCCAAGCTGACGGAACTCAGCCCCAACGGCGCCGATGCCTGTTTCGGACGCGTCTACGACGCGGCGCACCTCAAGGCGCATCCAAAGCAGAAGGTGGCGCGCATCTTCTTTTACTATGGCCACGATCCGGTCAGCCGGCCGAACGAGGAGCCGAGCACGTTTGGCGGCGCCGCCTATGATGGCTTTCTCACCACCACGGTGCGCGGCACCAAGAAGCCGGAATGGGCAGCAGGCTGGTGCAATCGTCAATCCGAGGACGGCAAGAGCGGCCCGATCCATTGCGGCATGGAATGCGACCGCACGCTCGCTTCGCTCAAGGTCGACGACAAAGGCCGGCTGATCGTCTCCAACGTACAGCCCGATGTCTATCTCGACGCCGGCGCGGAGGAGGAACTCGGCACGGCGCAGTACAACAAGCAGGCGCTGGGCAGCGAGGACGACAATTTCCGCCTCGACCCGATGCCGGCCGCGACCTGCAAGGCGGAATTCGCGCGCATCGATCCGATCGATCCGGCGCTCGGGGCGCCGTTGCGGGAGCGGCTGCAGCCCGACCAGGCCTTCTGCTATGGCCGCGACTACGATGCCGCGCATCTGAAATCGCACCCCGACCAGGTGACGCAGTCGATCCGGGTTTTCCGCGGGCCGGTCGAACTCGCCTCCTACGCTTCAGGCGGCGATGTGGCCAACTGGCCGGACGGCGCCGACATCGCCGTTTCGGTGACGACCAGGCTGAAAACGGGCAAGGTCACGCAGACCTATTCCTGCCAGGGCGAGGCCGACCAGTGGCGCTGCGCGGCAAGCTCGAAGATGAGCGATTTTGCCTGCGACGTCTCCCAGAAGGAGATTTTCCTCAAGCGCGGCGTCAACGGCACGATGATGCTGGCCAACCCCAACAGCGCGCTTGCCATCGTCGATCTCTGCTCGAAGGCGGCGGATGGCAAGACGAAGTCCGACGACAAGGTCTATCGGCTGAACCCAATGCCGCAGTCGGCCTGCGCACCGTAAGGTCTGTCGTTTCAGGTGATGCCGGCCTGCGAACGGCAACTTCCTGCGCTTCCGGTGCTCACGTACTTCAAGTACGCTCCGCTCCGGTTCTCGCATCAACAGACCTTGCTCGAGATCAAGCGAACGGCACCGCCGTCGTGCCCTTGGGCAGCTTCGCCTCATCGTCCGGCTCGACATGGATGGTGACGCGGACCGAGGGGATTTCGGCCTTCAGCGCGTCCTCGATGCGGTCGCAGATGACATGGCTGTCGCCCACCGTCATACCGGCGTCGACGACCATGTGAAATTCGATGAAGGTGGCGCGGCCGGCGATGCGCGTCTTGAGGTCGTGCACCTCCAGCGCGCCCTTCGAATTGGCCGAGATGATGTCGCGGATGCGCATATGCTCCTGCGTATCCACCGCGCGGTCCATGAGGCCGCTCAGCGATTCTCCGGTAAGCTTCCAGCCCTGGTAGAGGATGTTCAGCGCCACGAGCAGCGCAAGCAAAGGGTCAAGGATCCGCCAGCCGGTCATCACCGCGGCAACAAGGCCGACGATGACGCCGACCGAAGTCAGCACGTCGGTCATGATATGCTGACCGTCGGCCACCAATGCCGGCGATCGTTCGGCGCGGCCGTTGCGGATCAGCACCAAGGCCCATGCGGCGTTGACCACAGCAGCGCCGCCGTTGATCATCAAGCCCTCCCAGGGCTGTTCGATCAGTGCCGGGTTCTGCAGCGACTGCCACACCTTGGCTATGATCAGCATCGCCGCCACGACGATCAGCACGCCCTCGAGCACCGCCGAAAAATATTCTGCCTTGTGATGACCGAAAGGATGGTCGCTGTCGGCTGGTTTGTGGCTGATGCGGATGGCCCAGAGAGCGGCGGTCGCCGT
>NZ_RZOS01000306.1:0-7019 GCF_004022605.1 Mesorhizobium sp. M4B.F.Ca.ET.089.01.1.1 | reverse complement strand
GTTCTACGCCATCGGCTACCGGCGGCAGCGGCGGGGCGGCGAGTTCGCCGCCACCTGACGTCGTCCGCGCCGGCCCCAAGGGCAGCCGAAGAACGGATGATGCGCCGCGCCGCATGCCGGCACCATGCTTTTCCAAAAGGTCAAAATTCCGCGTGAATTTTGTTTCGGGCCGTGCCAGATTGGCCGCGAGCGGGAGGGGCATACTTCCTGCCAGACGCCGTCTGCCCGCCGGAGAACCGGGCTGTCAGGCGGTGCGTAACGGAAAAATAACCGACAGGGTGTGGATCACATGAAACGTATCGTTCTTGGCCTTCTGGCCGCAACCGCAATGGTTCTTCCGGCTTTCGCCGCGGATATCCAGCCGGCGATCCTCTATGATCTCGGCGGCAAGTTCGACAAATCGTTCAACGAGGCATCCTTTAACGGCGCCGAGAAGTTCAAGACCGAGACCGGCATCGCCTATGTGGAATTCGAGGTCTCGAACGCCACCCAGCGCGAGCAGGCGCTGCGCCGCTTCGCCGAGGACGGCCGCAATCCGATCGTCATGGCCGGCTTCTCCTGGGCGGACGCGCTGGACAAGATCGCCACCGAATTCCCCGACACCAAATTCGCCATCATCGACATGGTCGTCGACAAGCCCAACGTCCGCTCCGTCGTCTACAAGGAGCAGGAAGGCTCCTACCTCGTCGGCGTGATGGCGGCGATGGCCTCGAAGTCCAAGAAGGTCGGCTTCATCGGCGGCATGGACATCCCGCTGATCCGCAAGTTCGGCTGCGGCTATGTGGGCGGCGCCAAGTCGGCCGGCGCGACCGATGTCATCCAGAACATGACCGGCGACACGCCCGCCGCCTGGAACGATCCGGCCAAGGGCGGCGAGATCGCCAAGACGCAGATCGACCAGGGCGCCGATGTGATCTACGCCGCGGCCGGCGGCACCGGCGTCGGCGTGCTGCAGGCGGCCGCCGATTCCGGCAAGCTCGGCATCGGCGTCGATTCCAACCAGAACGGGCTGCAGCCCGGCAAGGTGCTGACCTCGATGGTCAAGCGCGTCGACGTCGCCGTCTACAACACCTTCATGGATGCCAAGAACGACAAGTTCACCGCCGGCATCAACGACCTCGGCCTCAAGGAAGGCGGCGTCGACTACGCCATGGACGACAACAACAAGGCGCTCGTCGACGATGCCATGAAGACGGCGGTCGAAAAGGCCAAGGCCGACATCATCGCCGGCACCGTCAAGGTGCACGACTACATGTCGGACAATGCCTGCCCGTATTGATCGGCTCTGATCTTCAGCAATGCGGACCGCCGGGTGAAAGCCCGGCGGTTACTTTTTTGCCGCCGCCGGCGTCCTAAGTGTTTGTTTTGACGCAATTGCGGACGGAAACCGTTTCACACTTTTCCTGGAATTGCTCTAGGGCACAGGCATGCCGTCGGCAGACCATGCACCGGTGAGATAGCCGAGCGCGAAGGCGGCCACCAGCGCCATGGCGATGGCAAATCCGCGCCGGCCGCCAAGGGCGTGCAGGCCGACGCCATAGGGCGGGCGCTCCAGCCTGCGGATCATCGTTGGCCCCGCTTCCTCGCCGCTGTCGCCGCCACCAACGCCGGCAAGCCGCATCTGCGGCAATTCGGCGATGCGCCGGGTGACCAGGTCCCAGCGCTTGTCGGTCGCGCCGTCCGCCGGCGCGGCGGGGTCGAAGGCGCGCATGCGCTCGGCCAGGCGCAGCACCGCGTCGCGGAAGGCGGGGTCGATTTCCAAATCGCGTTCGGCGCGCCGGCGCTCGACGTCGTTCATCAGGCCGAAGACATAGTCGCCGGCGCGGGCGATGCGGTCGCTTTCACTGGCCATGCGGCTGTCCCTCCCTCACCAATGCGGCGGCTTGGTGACCGGCACGTCGGACGCGGCCTGCTCCTCCAGGGCCAGGAAGCGGTCGGTAAGCGCGCTGAGCTTGCGTTCCATCCGCTCGATCACCTTCCACTGCTCGGCGATCTGGCCTGACAGTTCCTCGATGGTCTTTTCCTGCTCGGCGGCGCGGATTTCCAGCGTCGTCAGCCGGTCGGCAGGCATGATCATTTCAAAACCCCGGTCTGTTGCGCTCACAGGCGATGCGTCCGTCGCGTTCCCCACATTAGCGAATGTGAAGGTCCCGGCCACCTTCGAAATTGACAAGCACGCGGGGATTTGTCGAGAGTGGACAACCCCCCGGCCGATTGGCACAGGCGGGGCAGCATGCTAGGCGTTTTGACCAAGCGATAAAAAATAAGAGTGGGACAGGCTGCATGGCGCAAGCCGCAATCGAACTGATCGGCATCAACAAGAGTTTTGGCGCCGTGCGCGCCAACCGCGACATCAATCTGGAGGTCGCGCGCGGCACCATCCACGGCATCGTCGGCGAGAACGGCGCCGGCAAGTCGACGCTGATGTCGATCCTCTACGGTTTCTACCAGGCCGACAGCGGCGAAATCCGCGTCGGCGGCCAGCCGGCGTCGATCAAGACGCCGAACGACGCCATCGCGCTCGGCATCGGCATGGTGCACCAGCATTTCATGCTGGTCGACAATTTCTCGGTGCTGGAGAACGTCATCCTCGGTGCCGAGAGCGATGCGCTCTTGAAGCGCAGCATCGCCAAGGCGCGTTCCGAGCTGGAACGGCTGGAGCGCGAATACGGGCTGGAGGTCGATCCCGACGCAATCATCGAGGAACTGCCCGTCGGCCTGCAGCAACGCGTCGAAATCCTCAAGGCGCTCTATCGCGGCGCCGAGATCCTGATCCTCGACGAGCCGACCGGCGTCTTGACGCCGGCGGAGGCCGACCACCTGTTCCGCATCCTCAAGCAGCTGAAGGAGCAGGGCAAGACGGTGGTGCTGATCACCCACAAGCTGCGCGAGATCATGGCCATCACCGACACCGTCTCGGTGATGCGCCAGGGCACGATGGTGGCGACCAGGGTGACGAAGGAGACCACGGTCGGCGAACTCGCCGAACTGATGGTCGGACGCCGCGTGCTGCTCAGGGTCGAGAAGGGCGAGGCGGAAGCCGGCGCCGTGAAGCTCGCGGTCAAGAACCTGACGGTGAAGGACCAGCGCGGCGTCACCATGGTCGACGACATCTCCTTCGACCTGCGCGCCGGCGAGATCGTCGGCATCGCCGGCGTGGCCGGCAACGGACAGTCCGAACTGCTCGAGGCGATTTCCGGCATCCGCCACGCCGTCTCCGGCTCGGTCATGCTCGACGGCAAGCCGATCGATCTCACAGGCAAGGCGGATCCCGGCGAACTGCGCGACCGCGGCCTCGCCCACGTGCCGGAGGATCGCCACCATGTCGGGCTGGTGCTCGCCTTCGAGGAGAACGAGAACTCGATCCTCGGCTACCACGACGACGAGCGCTATCTGAAGGGGCCGCTGCTCGACATCGACGCCATCCGCAACGACGCCAAGGACAAGATCGCCAAATACGACATCCGTCCCGCCGACTGCCGGCTGAAGACGGCCAATTTCTCCGGCGGCAACCAGCAGAAGATCGTGCTGGCCAGGGAGATGGAGCAGGATCCGGGCGTGCTGATCGTCGGCCAGCCGACGCGCGGCGTCGATGTCGGCGCGATCGAATTCATCCACAAGCGGCTGATCGCCATGCGCGACCAGGGCAAGGCGGTGCTGGTGGTGTCGGTCGAGCTCGACGAGATCCGTTCGCTGTCCGACCGCATCCTGGTGATGTTCGCCGGCCGCATCGTCGGCGAGCGCGGTCCGGAAGCGACAGAAGGGGAACTCGGCCTCCTGATGGCCGGGGTCGAGCAGCGGGAGGCCGCGCAATGAGCACGCCTTACGCAAAACTTCCGGCCTGGGCCGACTACGGCCTGATCCCGGTGATCAACCTGTTCGTTGCCTTCGTCGTCGCCGGCTTCGTGGTGGTCCTGGTTGGGGAGAATCCGTTCCGCGCCGCGGTCATCCTGGTGCAAGGCGCCTTCGGCAAGGGGACGGGTATCGCGTTCACGCTGTTCTACGCCACCACCTTCATCTTCAGCGGGCTGTCGGTGGCGGTCGCGGCGCATTGCGGCCTGTTCAACATCGGCGGCGAGGGCCAGGGCTACATTGCCGGGCTCGGCATCGGCGTCGTGTGCCTCGCATTCGACAGCGTGCTGCCATGGTGGCTGACCTTTCCGCTGGCGATCGTTGCCGCCGCGGCGATGGGGGCGCTGTGGGCGCTGATCCCGGCCTATCTGCAGGCCAGGCGCGGCTCGCACATCGTCATCACCACCATCATGTTCAACTTCATCGCCGCCAGCGTCATGGTCTATGCCCTGGTCGGCTTCCTTAAGCCGCTCGGCTCGATGGCGCCGCAGACGCGCACCTTCCTCGACGGCGCGCAATTGCCGAAGCTCAACTGGGTGATCGAGCTGTTCGGCGCCAAGATCCGCTCGGCGCCGCTCAACGTCTGCTTCCTCCTGGCGCTGCTGATGGCATTCCTGGTCTGGCTGCTGATCTGGCGCACCAGGCTCGGCTACGAGATGCGCACCTATGGCCACAGCGCCAAGGCGGCACGCTATGCCGGCATCTCGGAAACGCGCATCGTCATCATCGCGATGATGATCTCGGGCGCGCTGGCCGGCATGATGGCGCTCAACCCGACGATGGGCGACCAGCACAATGTCGCGCTCGATTTCGTCTCCGGCGCCGGTTTCGTCGGCATCGCGGTGGCGCTGATGGGGCGCCTGCATCCGGTCGGCATCGTGCTGGCGGCGATCCTGTTCGGCATGCTCTACCAGGGCGGCGCCGAACTTGCCTTCGAGATGCCGGCGATTTCCCGCGACATGATCGTCATCATCCAGGGCCTGGTCATCCTGTTCGCCGGCGCGCTCGAACACATGTTCCGGCCCTACATCCAGGCGCTGTTCGCGTCGATCAGTCCGAAGACGGTCGGCATCGAAGCGGTCAAGGGGAAGGGCGCCTGAGATGGATTTCTTCATCGCCATTGTGCAGATACTCGACTCGACCATCCGCCTGTCGGTGCCGCTGTTGCTGGCCTGCCTCGCCGGCCTCTATTCGGAGCGCGCCGGCGTCTTCGATATCGGGCTCGAGGGCAAGATGCTGGTCGGCGCCTTCGCTGGTGCTGCCGCCGCCTCGGTGCTGCATTCGGCCCTGCTCGGTCTCGGCACGGCCATCCTGATCTCGGTCGCCTTCGCCATGGTGCACGGCTTTGCCTCGATCACCCATCGCGGCAACCAGATCGTGTCCGGCGTGGCGATCAATTTCATCGCCGCCGGCTCCACCATCATGCTCGGCCAGCACTGGTTCCAGCAGGGCGGGCGGACGCCGGCGCTGGCGCCGGGCGAGCGGTTCGAGGCGATCACCTGGCCCGGCGCCGACGCGCTGCGTGACGTGCCGATCATCGGGCCGATCTATTCGGAACTGATCTCCGGCCACTCGATACTGGTCTATTTCGCGTTCCTGATGGTGCCGTTCGCCTGGTGGGTGCTCTACCGCACCCGCTTCGGCCTCAGGCTGCGCGCCGTCGGCGAGAACCCGGCCGCCGTCGACACGGCCGGCATCTCGGTCGCCTGGCTGCGCTACCGGGCGCTGATCTGCACCGGCATCCTCACCGGGGTTGCCGGCGCCTATCTGTCGATGGTGCAGAATGGCGGCTTCGTGAAGGACATGACCGCCGGCAAGGGCTACATCGCCTTGGCGGCATTGATCTTCGCCAAATGGAAGCCGGTCAACGCCATGTTCGCCTGCCTTTTGTTCGGCTTCCTCGATGCGCTGTCGATCCGCCTGCAAGGGACGCCGCTGCCGGTCATCGGCAAGGTGCCGGTGCAATTCATGCAGGCGCTGCCCTATGTGCTCACCGTGATCCTGCTTGCCGGCTTCATCGGCAAGGCGATCCCGCCGCGCGCCGGCGGCGTGCCCTATGTCAAGGAACGCTGAGGCAAACGCGGAAGCGAACCGGCTTTTGGACAAGATCGTGGGAGAGAAGAACTGAATGTCGCATGATCTGTTCGAGGCGGCCAAGGCTGCGATGGCCAAGGCCTATGCGCCCTATTCGAAATTTCCGGTGGGCGCCGCATTGCGCACCGAGGACGGGCGTATCTTTGCCGGCGCCAACATCGAGGTGGCCTCCTATCCCGAGGGCTGGTGCGCCGAAACAACGGCGCTCGGCCACTACATCATGGGCGGCGGCGGCAGGATCACCGAGATCGCAGTCCTTGCCGAGCGGATGGCCAAATGCTCGCCCTGCGGCGGCTGCCGGCAGCGGCTGGCGGAGTTCTGCCGGCCGGAGACGAAACTCTATCTTTGCGACAATGGCGGCGTGGTCGAGACGGTGACCATGGGCGACATGCTGCCTTACGGCTTCAGGGGCGACATACTGAAATGATGGAAAAGGCGCTCGATCATCTCGTCGAACGGCTGGACGGGCTGGCGCCCACGGTCGCGCTGGTGCTGGGTTCGGGCCTTGGCGGCCTCGTCGACAAGGTCGAGGACGCCAGGCGCATTTCCTATGCCGAACTGCCGGGCTTCCCGAGAAGCGGCGTCAGCGGCCATGCGGGTGAGGTGGTGGCGGGGCATTTCGCCGGCACGCCGGTGCTGATGCTGTCCGGCCGCGCGCATTATTACGAGCACGGCGTTGCCGCGGCGATGCGCCCGGCGCTGGAGGTGCTGGCCGGCATCGGCATCTCGCAGCTCATCCTGACCAATGCCGCCGGCTCGGTCGATCCGGAGATGGGGCCGGGTTCGGTGATGCTGATCACCGACCACATCAATTTCTCGGGCTCCAATCCGCTGATCGGAGAGCCCAGCGATCGCCGCTTCGTCGGCCTCACCGAGGCTTATGATGCGGGCCTGCGCAAGGCGATCGAGAAGGCGGCCAAGGCGACCGGCACCAAGCTGCATCAGGGCGTCTATATGTGGTTCTCCGGCCCTTGCTTCGAGACGCCGGCGGAGATCCGCATGGCGCGCATCATGGGCGCCAATGCGGTCGGCATGTCGACGGTGCCGGAGGTCATCCTCGCCCGCTTCCTGGG
>NZ_RZOS01000305.1:0-7036 GCF_004022605.1 Mesorhizobium sp. M4B.F.Ca.ET.089.01.1.1 | reverse complement strand
CACCTATGAGGTCAAATACGGCCTGCGCGACTATCGCGGCGGCGGCCGTTCCTCGGCCCGCGAGACGGCGGCTAGAGTGGCGGCAGGCGCCTTGGCCCGCAAGGTAGTGCCCGGCATGGTGGTGCGCGGCGCGCTGGTCTCGATGGGCGAGAAGTCGATCGACCGCGCCAACTGGAACTGGAACTTCATCGGCGATGCCGAAAATCCGTTCTTCACGCCGGACCCGGCATCGGTCCCCGTCTTCACCCAATATCTCGACGCCATCCGCAAGGCGGGCTCCTCGGTCGGCGCCATCATCGAGATCGTCGCCGAAGGCGTGCCGGCCGGCCTCGGCGCGCCGATATATGCCAAGCTCGACCAGGACATCGCGTCCGGCCTGATGTCGATCAATGCCGTCAAGGGGGTCGAGATCGGCAACGGCTTCGAGGCAGCCCGCATCACCGGCGAGCAGAACGCCGACGAGATGCGCATGGGCAATGACGGCAAGCCGGTGTTTTTGTCCAACCACGCCGGCGGCATCCTGGGCGGCATCTCGACCGGGCAGGCGATCGTCGCCCGTTTCGCGGTCAAGCCGACATCGTCGATCCTGACCCCGCGCAAATCGATCGACAAGGACGGCAACGACGTCGAGGTGATGACCAAGGGCCGGCACGACCCTTGCGTCGGCATCCGCGCCGTGCCGATCGGCGAGGCCATGGTTGCCTGCGCCATCGCCGATCACTATCTGCGGCACAGAGGACAGACGGGGAAAGGTATAGGGGAGTAAGGCAATAGGGGAATATGTTACGTCGCGTTTCGCGACGCCAAACATTTTCCTTTTCCCTACTCCCTTACTGCCCTATTCCCCTACTCCCTGGCGAGCGAAGCGAGCATTTCCATGCCATACGACCAGAAGAAGATCGTCGAAGCCATCCGCGCCTTCGAGCGCGGCGAGATCGTCGTCGTGATGGACGATGACGGGCGCGAGAACGAGGGCGACCTGATCGTCGCCGCGGTCCACTGCACGCCGGAGAAGATGGCCTTCATCGTCCGCAACACCTCCGGCATCGTCTGCACGCCGATGCCGCGCGAGGAGGCAAAGCGCCTCAACCTTGCGCCGATGGTAGCCGACAACGATTCCGCTCACACCACGGCCTTCACCGTCAGCGTCGATTTCAAGCACGGCACCACGACCGGCATCTCCGCCGACGACCGCACGCTCACCGTGCGCAACCTTGCCAACGGCAATGTCGGCGCCTCCGATTTCGTCCGTCCCGGACATATCTTCCCGCTGGTCGCCCGCGAGGGCGGGGTGCTGATGCGCTCCGGCCATACCGAAGCGGCCGTCGACCTCTGCAAGCTTGCCGGCCTGCCGCCGATCGGCGTCATTTCCGAACTGGTCAACGACGACGGCACCGTCAAGCGCGGGCCGGAGGTTCAGGCCTTTGCCGAGCAGCATGGCCTGAAACAGGTCTCGGTCGCCGATCTCATCGCCTACCGGCAGCGCAAGGAAACGCTGGTCGAGCGCGTCGCCTGTTCCGACATCGACACGCTTGGCGGCAAGGCGCAGGTCTTTACCTACACGCTGCCCTGGGATTCGATGCATCACGTCGCGATCGTCTTCGGCGATATCCGCGACGGCGAGGAGGTGCCGGTGCGCCTGCATTCGGAGGATGTCGTCACCGACGTGTTCGGCACCAGCCACCGGCTCGACGCCATCATGAAGGCGATGGGCGAGCGCAAGCGCGGCGTCATCGTCTATCTGCGCGAGGGTTCGGTCGGCGTCGCCCATCAGGAGCGCAAACGGCCGGTGAGCGGTGACCGCGAGGATCACGAGGAAGCCCGCCGGCGCGAAAGCGAATGGCGCGAAATCGGCCTCGGCGCGCAGATCCTGAAAGATTTGGGCATTTCGTCGATCAACCTGATCGCCTCGCGCGAGCGCCACTATGTCGGCCTCGAAGGTTTCGGCATCCATATCGCCAAGACCGAGATCCTCTAAGACCGGTCGGCACCAGGCGGGACCAGACGCCCACGACATCACTCCGCGGGAACCGCCTCCGCCTCACATCCGGCAAGATCGCAATCCGGACCGGCCAGGCTGCGCTGGCCGATAAGAACCGTCGCCAGCGCGATCGCGCCCGCCGCCACCGACACAAGAAAGCCGTTCTGGGCGCCGAACGCGTCCACCACCGCGCCGGCGGCGAAGGAGCCGAGCGCCATGCCGATGCCGATTCCGGTCGTCACCCAGGTGATGCCCTCGGTCAGCATCGCTTCGGGCACGCGCCGCTCGATCAGGCCGAAGGCGGTGATGAAGGTCGGCGAGATCGCCACGCCGCTGACGAACACGGCAAGCGCCAGCAGCGGTACCGTGCCGGCGGCCAGCAGCGGCAGCGTGGTGAGCGCGATGACGGCGACGGCGACAGCCAGCTGGCGTTGCAGCGGCGCTTTCAGGTTGAGCGCGCCGATGATGATGCCGAGCACGAACGAGCCGAGTGCGTAGACGCCGATGACGAGGCTTGCCGCTTCCGGTTGGCCGAGATCCTTGGTGATCGCCACGGTGCTGACTTCCGTGGTGGCGAAGGTGGCGCCGATGAAGATCAGGGCGAACGTTATGACCTGAACCGGCCGCAGGCGGATCGCCGAGCCGCGTGAACCATGTTCCTGTGGCCGCACGTTGGGTTCGGTCGCGCGCTGCAGGATGAAGGCCGCCGAGCCGAATGCGAGGAAGAGAGTGCTGGCAAGCATGCCCGCTTCCGGGAACAGCGCGGTGCTCAACCCGACCGACAGCGATGCGCCGGCGATATAGACCAGTTCATCCGCTGCAGACTCGAAGGCGAAAGCGGTATTCAGCTCCGGGCGGTCACGGAAGATCTCCGTCCAGCGGGCGCGCACCATCGCAGGTATGCTGGGCATGGAGGCGGCAAGCAGCGCCGAGGCGAACAGCGTCCATATCGGCCAGTCCTGGTTGGCCGCCGCGATCAGCACTGCGAAGGCGAGCACGGAGATCACGGTCGTCGGCACGACGATGCGCGTCTGACCGAGGCGATCCACCAGCCGCGATATTTGCGGCGCAATAAACGCGTTCACCAGCGCGAAACTCGCCGAAACGGCGCCGGCCAGCCAGTATTCGCCATGCGTCTGCGACAGCATGGCGACGATCCCGATCGGCGCCATGGCGATCGGCAGCCTGGCAACGAAGCCGGCCGCCGCGAAACCCTTGGTGCCGGGGGCTCGAAATATTTCCGAATAGGGATTTTGCATGCTCTGGCTCCTCGACAAGGGACGGATCGGCAATTACATACGTTGCGTATGAAATCAGATAGATCATACGCCGCGTATGTCAATTGGCATACGAGGCGTATGTGAGTTGGGCCAGACCGCATGCACCGACCTCGCAAGGAGATGATCGCCGAGACGCGCGCCAAGCTGATCGCGGCCGCCCGCCACGCTTTCGGCACCATCGGCTATGCGGACGCCTCGATGGATGATTTCACCGCCTCGGCCGGGCTGACGCGCGGCGCGCTCTATCACCACTTCGGCGACAAGAGGGGATTGCTGCAGGCGGTCATCGCCGAGATCGACGGCGAGATGGCTGCCCGGGTGAACGAGGTGGCGGCGAGGGCGCCGACCCGCTGGCAGCATTTCGTCGACGAATGCACCACTTACATCGAGCTGGCGCTGGAGCCGGAGATCCAGCGCATCATGTTCCGCGATGCGCCGGCGGTGCTGGGTGATCCCGCGCAGTGGCCGAACGCCAGCGCATGCACGGCGTCGATGACCGATCACCTGACCAGGCTGCAGGAGGAGGGGGTGGTCGTGGCCGACCTCGATCCCGAGACCACGGCGCGGCTGATCAACGGCGCGAGCAGCCAGGCTGCGCAGCGGATCGCCAATTCGCAGGATCCGGAAGCGACGTCGAAAAAGGCGGTGGCTGCGTTCAAGCAACTGCTCGAGGGGCTGCGCAAGCAGCCCTGAGCACACGGTCAGCTAACCATGACGCGCGGTTTGTGCACCGGTTTTAGGCCGGCGCGGCGTCGCCAAGATTGACAATCGCCGGGGCGAGCGCATCCTCCTCAACCATCTCTGAGGCGGGAGAGTCGGGCCATGTGGGACTTCAGCATCGGCCGGTCGGTGTCCATCATGATCAGGACATGGCCTTTCATCGTCTTTCGCATGGTTGTCTATTTCGGCATCACGCTGGCCTACATCATGGCGACCGGGACCGGGGCCAGCGTCGGTTATGGTGTCGGCCACATCTCCACCGACCCCGACGGGCCGCTCTCCTTCGCGCTATGGGGTGGCGTGGTCGGCTTCGGCATCGTCTCCGTAGCCGTCTACTGGATCCGCGAATACATCCTCTACGTCCTCAAGGCCGGGCATATCGCCGTCATGGTCCATCTGATCGACGGCCAGGACGTTCCCGACGGCCAGAATCAGATCTCCTATGCCAGGGCCGTGGTGACCGAGCGTTTCGCCGAGGCCAATGTGCTGTTCGTGATCGACCAGTTGGTCAAGGGCGCCATCCGCGCCATCACCGGCCTCATCGGCGGCATCGCCGCCTTCCTGCCCATTCCCGGTCTCAACGGCCTTGTCAGCTTCATCAACACGGTGATCCGCATGTCGCTGACCTATGTCGACGAGATCATCCTCGGCTACAACATCCGCATCAATTCCACCTCGCCCTTCGAGACCGCCCGGCAAGGCGTCGTGCTCTATGCGCAGAACGGCAAGACCATGGTCAAGAACGCGGTCTGGCTGGCGGTGATCATGTGGGGCGTGTCCTTCGTCATCTTCCTGTTGATGCTGGCGCCGGCCGGCGCCATCCTCTGGGTCATGCCAGGCCAGCTTGCCGGCTGGGCCTTCGTCCTGGCCATCGTCTTTGCCTGGGCCTTCAAGGCCGCCTTCATCGAGCCCTTCGCCATCGCCTCGCTGATGCAGGTCTATTTCGCCACCATCGAGGGCCAGGCGCCCAATCCGGACTGGGACCGCCGGCTGGCGGAAGCCTCCTCGAAATTCCGCGAACTCAAGGACAAGGCGCTGGCCTCGTTCGGCGGCTCGCGCTGGACGCAGCCGGCACCCCAATAGCCGGGAAACCAGCCTAATCCCTGTTGAACGTTCCTCTTTGGCGGCGCGAAAACATGGCCAAACCGGTCTTGCGCGCCTATATCGGGGCATGGTCACCAGGCTTTACACCCACCCGGTCTTCCTCGAACACCTGACCTCGCCCGGCCACCCCGAGCGGCCCGATCGCCTGCGCGCCATCGAGCGCGTGCTGGACGACGAGGCATTTTCGGCGCTCGACCGGGTCAAGGCGCCGGAAGGCGACGAGGCGACCATCCTCTATGCGCATCCCGAGAATCACGTCGCACGCGTGCGCGCCGCCATTCCGGAAACCGGCATCGCTTCGATCGATGCCGACACCAGCGCCAGCCCGAAGAGCTGGCAGGCGGCGGTGACGGCGATCGGCGCCGCCAATGCCGCCGTCGACGACGTTTTCGACGGCCGCGCCGCCAATGTCTTCGTCGCCGCCCGGCCGCCCGGCCACCATGCCGAGAAGACCACGGCCATGGGCTTTTGCCTGTTCAACACCGCGGCGATCGCCGCTCGCTACGCGCAGAAGAGGCACCAGGCCGAGCGCGTCGCCATCGTCGACTGGGACGTCCATCACGGCAACGGCACGCAGGACATCTTCTGGGACGACCCTTCGGTGCTCTATTGCTCGACTCACCAGATGCCGCTTTATCCCGGCACCGGCGCCAAGGGCGAGACCGGCGCCGGCAACATTGTCAACGCGCCGCTGGCGCCGCGCACCGGCAGCGAGACGTTCCGTGACGCCTTCCTGTCGCGCGTGCTGCCGTCGATCGACAATTTCGCACCCGACCTGATCATCATTTCCGCCGGATTCGACGCGCACCATCGCGACCCGCTGGCCGAGATCAACCTGACCGAGGAGGATTTCGACTGGGCGACGGGCCAACTGATGGAGCGCGCCGCGCGCCACAGCGGCAATCGGCTCGTCAGCCTGCTCGAGGGTGGCTACGATCTGCAGGGACTGGCATTTTCGGTCGCCGCCCATGTCGGGCGGCTGATGAAGGGATGAATTATGGCTGGTGAAGCTAACGAGGACGTCAAGGCGATGAGCTTCGAGCAGGCGCTCGACGCGCTGGAGAAGATCGTCGACGATCTTGAGCGCGGTGACGTGCCGCTCGACCAGTCGATCAAGATCTATGAGCGCGGCGAGGCGCTGAAAGTCCATTGCGACCGGTTGCTGAAGGCGGCAGAGGACAAGGTCGAGAAGATCAGGCTCTCGCGCGACGGCAAGCCGGTTGGCACGGAGCCGCTCGACGCCGAGTAAGGTGTATTGATATTCAGCCGGCCTGCAAATGGCGGCTTTCCTGCGCTTGCGGTAGTGCACAGTCCGCGCAGGCGGTGGATCGGGCAGCAGGTAAGGAGTTTAAGCTATGTGCCGCAACATCAAGACCCTGGCCAATTTCGAACCGCCGGCAACCAATGACGAAGTGCATGACGCGGCACTTCAGTTCGTGCGCAAGCTGAGCGGATCGACCAAACCCTCAAAGCGCAATGAGCACGCCTTCCATCACGCCGTCGAGGCGATCGCCGCCATCGCGCGTGAATTGATCGACTCGCTCGAGACCAACCAGGAGCCGCGCAATCGCGAGGAAGAGGCGGCCAAGGCGAAGGCCAGGTCCGCCCTTCGTTTCGCCTGAGGTCGAGATGAGCTTCTTTCCGGGAAACGATCCTGAGCCTGGCGATGCGTTCGCCTGCGACCAGATCGAGCTGATGGTCGTACCTAACGCCAAGGACATTGGTGGCTTCGAGGTTCGCCGCGCGCTGCCCACCGCGAAGCGTCGTCTGGTCGGCCCGTTCATCTTCTTCGATCGCATGGGCCCGGCCATCCTGCGCGCCGGCCACGCGCTCGATGTGCGCCCTCATCCCCATATCGGCCTGTCGACGGTGACCTACCTTTTCGATGGCAAGATCAGGCATCGCGATTCGCTCGGCACCGAAATGGTGATCGCGCCGGGCGATGTGAACC
>NZ_RZOS01000304.1:0-7054 GCF_004022605.1 Mesorhizobium sp. M4B.F.Ca.ET.089.01.1.1 | reverse complement strand
CATGTCTACGAGCGGACCCGCCCGAACGGGACCATCGTCGAGGTGCGCGGCATGCCGATCGATGGCGGCGGCTTCGTCACCACCTATTTCGACGTTACCGAGCAGCGCCGCGACCAGGCGACGATCGCCCACATGGCACACCACGACGCGCTGACAGACCTGCCCAACCGCATGCTGTTTTCCGACCGGCTGCACAGCGCGGTGGCGCTCGCCAGGCGCGGCGCGCTGATGGCAGTGCACTATCTCGACCTCGACAAGTTCAAGCCGGTCAATGACGGCTTCGGCCACAAGGCCGGCGACAGGCTTCTGATCGACGTCGCCGCACGGTTACGCGGCGCGGTGCGCGACCACGACACGGTGGCGCGGCTTGGCGGCGACGAGTTCGCCATCGTGCAAACAGGCATCGCTGAAAAGACGGATGCGGCCGCTCTTGCATCGCGCATCATCGACCGCTTCCGGGAACCGTTCACGGTTGCCGGCACCCCGTTCGTCCTCGGGCTCAGCGTCGGTATCGCGCTGGCGCCCGGCGATGGCGTGACGAGCGACGACCTGCTGCAGAAGGCGGACATGGCACTCTACCGCAGCAAGTCCGGCGGGCGCGGAACATTCCATTTCTTCGAGGCCTAGACCCGCGGACTCCAGGGAAAACGGCTTTCCCAAATATTCGCCGGTGCTAATATGCCGCCGCGCGGGGAGAACACCCAATCTTCGCGTGGAGTGCCGGCAGAGTCTCCGTAAGCTGCCTCGGCCGGCATTCCTTCTCGCGTGCCGCCTGAACGGCACGATCTCGTCGGGAGAAACAACGGCCGCGGCGGAGACGCTTCCGCACGCCCCCCGACCGCGATGGGAGGAAATCATGTCGCATTACGTCATACTTGTGAACTTCACCGAGCAGGGCGCCAAATCCATCAAGGACACGGTGAAACGGGCCGAAGCATTCAAGTCGATGGCCGCCGATAGCGGAGTGAAGGTGAATTCGCTGCTGTGGACCCTTGGCCAGCACGACGTGGTAGCGGCCGTCGAGGCCAATGACGACATCGCGGCTACGGCCCTCAGCCTCTCCGTGGCATCGCTTGGCAATGTGCGCACGCAGACGTTGAAAGCCTTCGACGCCGCAGACATGGCGAAGATCATCGGCAAGATGGCGGTCTGACTGCAAGGGTGCCCGGCGATGCGTCACGCCGGGCACGCCAAAGGCGGCGCGCCTCAAATGCCGGTGCAGCAACCAAGACAACTCTTGCGCCGGGCGGCTCAAGGTCCTAAGTCCTAAGACATAGGTCGCATACAACTGGCCGAAAGGCAGAACAGAGCGCGGCACTGGTGCCAACTTGCGACCATGCGTGAAAGGTGCAACGCTCGAATAGGGTAGAGACATGGGCGGGCATTCCGGACCGCAACAAGATCCGGAGCGTTCGATCGGGCAAATGTATTTTCCGCAGTTTCTTGTGGGAATGTCGGCAACAATTCTCGTGGTCCTTGGCTGGACCTACGCGGACACGGGATCGTTGTGGCAAGCGCTGGGCTGGACATTTGTCGCCGCCCTGGTGCTGCAGGTGGGCTACTTCATCGCCGTGCTGCTCATCATCTACGGCCGCGCCTCGTCGGCCGCCAAGACCACCGAAAGTTCGCTGCCCGCCAAGGTGCCCGGACCGTTCGAGCGCGACGGCATCATCCACACCTTCCTGTCGCGACTGCTGTAACCGGCGATTGGCGAAAGCCTGAGACAGGCTCTTCTCCCGTGGGGAGATGGTCGGCAGACCAGAGGGGCGCTGTCCCGCCGGCCTGTCAGCAACTATCCAGATCATTGAAGCTGATTGTGCAGGGAGCGGATCACGCCGAAGCTGGTGATCGTTCGCCCCTCTGTCCTGCCGAACATCTCCCCCACAAGGGGGGAGATCGGCAGTTTCGCCCTCAGCGAGGCGCCGACTGCAGGCCGGAGGCCGACGGCACCGGCTCGGGCGAGAACACCACAACGGCGAAGAGCAGGATGGCGGCGGCGACGATCAACGAGCCGCCGGCGACGATCGGCTCCAGTGCCGGGTTGCCGTGCAGCAGCAGGTAGAGCGCAGGCAGCATGATCACCACGCCGAGCGTATAGAGACCGTAGTGGATCATCGCGATGCGCCGCGCCGCCTTGGCTGGATTGAGCGCGTAGTAGCCGCCGAATATCGCCGAGGTGACCCAGCCCAGCAGATTGATGTGGGCATGCGCGGGGAACGCGCCATGGTCACCCGATATGGCCATTTCCAGGCCGGCGGCGACGCCCAGAATGAGAAACACGATGGCTGTCTTGAAGAAGAGCTCCGAAACCCGTGGCATGTTCTTGTCCTCCCAATGCCTTTGAACCCCTAGACGCAGGAGACTACATTGGGAAGCGAAGATTTGCCATGCCGAACATGGGGTTAGCGGTGGTTTTCCCCGTCGGGATGAACGGAAGCGGGTAGTGAATAGGGAATTGGGTAGCAAGCGGTATACGGACGGGGCTGGCGGCATGCCGCCAGCCCCTACTATTTGCTACTCACTAGTCCCTACTCACTCATTCCGCCGTCTCGGTTTCCGTTTCCTCTTCGGCCGGGTCGGTGGTCGTGTCGTCGGTCGTCGCCGCGGCGGCGTCCTGCTCCGCCAGCTTGGCGGCTACCTGGTCGATCTTGTCGTCGAGCACGCCCGTGGCCCATTCTGTGACCTCGTCGTCGACCGGCTTGTTAGCCATCTCGGCAAGCGCATCGTCGAGCGATGGGACGTCGGCAACGGCTTCGTCGGCCTTGGCCTGGGCATCGATGACCGCCTGGTTGGCGTCGTCGAGCGCGGCCTGCGCTGCATCGAGTTCGTCCTGGGTCGGGACCTCGTCGGGCGGAGTGGTCGGGTCGGCCGCCTTTGCATTCAGCGCGTCGAGTGCGGCCTGGGCGTCGATGACTGCCTGATTGGCGGCTTCGACCGCGGCCTGGGCGTTCTGGGCATTCGCGGAGGCCATCACATAGGCCTGCACTGCGGCGAAGTTCTTGCTCTTGGAGTTCATGTAAGCGTTGATGTTGCGCTGCAGTGAGTTGAGCCGGCCGAGCTTGGCGTGGAGGTTCTTCTCCTTGGGCGTGGCCGCGACCTCGACGTCATCGACGGCGGCCTGCGTCTTCTTGCCCGACTTCGCCGACGCCGACTTGCCATGCGTGCTCTTGCCGGATTTGCTCTGGCCGGAATTGCCGTGCGTGCCGCTCTTGCCGGAATTGCCGCCGCCACTATTGCCATGGCTGCCGCCGCTATTGCCATGGCTTCCGCCATTGCCGTTGCCGCCGCCATTGCCGTTGCCGGCCAACGCGGGAGTGGCCAGGAGAGCGAACGCGGCCACCGCCGCCAACAGGGTTTTTCGGGTTGTCATAGTACCTCCTCGGGGATTCGCCACCTCGCCTACCCGCTATAACGCCGTCGTATGCAAATTTGCTAATTCGAAGAAGTAAACTTTAGACAAATATAGTAGCGATGCGCGACCGACGCGCCGGGCGACACAGATAAGATATTGAAATCAAAGACGATTATCGCGGACAGATGCCGGCTGAGCCCTTTGGGCCGCAGAAGCCCTATACTGATCAGACCTTAGTCCTAACTGATCGGGAGACGCAGTTACGCCAGCAACATCTTGCAGAACATCAAGTGAAACCTTTTGGCGGCAAGATGCTCAGCTTGCAACCAAGGGTACAGTGACTGTCGTTGCGTAACTGATCGGATACTGGTCGAAATACGGGAACTCGATGACGAAGGCGTAGCTGGCGGTCAGATGCGCCATCTTGAAGCCCCCGCTGGCAGGATCGGTCGCTATCGTCACGACGACGTTCTTCAGGCCCAGCGCCAGCAGTTTCTGCGTGGCGATCGCTTGTATCTGGCTCTGCGTAAGCGTGTTGTTGAGCTGCAAGGCACGGGCCGAGGTTTCCAGCGTGTAGCGGACGGTCGAAGTGGCATTGAACGACCAGCCGAACGCGAAGATCCCGAACAGCAGCATCACCAGGAACGGCGCGATCAGCGCAAATTCCAGCCCGGCGCCGCCGGACCGGTCGCGGCGCCATCTGGCGATCCGTTCAGCGGACACGGATGACCTCCTGATGGGTCATCACGCGCGGATCCGGAAAGACGCCGAAATTGAACGGCGGCACCCAGGTGCCGGTCGCCGAAATCTGGACGAAGACGGTGGGCAGCTTGGTTCCGCCGCAGATCGTCGTCGAGGTCACGACCATGGCGCCGCACATATAGGATCGAGCCAGCACGACCGCCGCATCTTCAGGCTTGTTGTTCCAGCTCGACAGCGCGACCGCCTGCGTTCCCGTGTCGTTGGTCGCGCCGGCCATCACCAGATTGGCCGCGGTTTTGACGCCAGCGCGCATCTGCAGGTAGCTCGACACGTAGGACCAGCCGTCGGCGATGCCGAGGCAGACGAAGCACAGGATGGGCAGCACCATGGCAAATTCCACGGCGGCTATCCCGGCCTTGTCCCGGAAAATGCGCAGGGTCCGCCCAACCATGCGCGCTACTCGACGAGCTGAACGGACTGCGTCGCCGGAATGTCCTTCATCCCGAGACTGGTGCAGTCCTGCTTGATGGTCGTGCTGCCCGACCATTGGATGGTGTCGGCGACGACCTGGGTGCAGCCGCCGCTGCCGGAGAAGTTGCCGAGGTAATTGACCTGCTGCTTGGGGAAATAGATGGCGCCGGTCAAGAGCGACGTCGCCGTGCCGTTGAAGGTGCTCTGCGCCGCGGTCCCCGTCCTGTCGCCATAGAAAAGTACGCCGGAATAGGTACCGGAAGTCGGCGCGCTCAGGTTCACCGTGGCGTTGCCATTCATGCTGACGGTGTTGCTGCCGGACATGAAAATGGTCACGCCTGTGCAGGGTGCGGCGCAGGTGATGACCGCGTTGGCGTTGATCTTGAAACCGCCCTGCACGACATAGACACCGGAAGAAAGCGCGACATTGCCCTTGAGGTCCATGCCGCTGCAGTAGGTGCCGGCCTGCAGCGTTTGCGAGGTTTTGTTGCCGTTGACATTCCTGCACGGGTTCGTGGCCGCCGGCGTCGGCAGGCTGGCGTAAGGATCGGATGCGGGCAGGGCCTGGGTGAGGTTGGAACTGCAGGTCGTGGTCACCGGATTGTTCAGCACCATGCCGCCGACCGTGATCAGGCAGTCGGCCTTGAGCGTCGCCGATCCCTGCGTCCTGATGGCGTCCGCAGCAACCGAGTCCGACATGACGGAGCAGCCGGTGAGGTTAACGCTGGTGTTGCCGGAAAAGAGCGCAGCCTGGACGGCCGAAGGACTGAGCGCCAGCACGCAGGCCTTCGAGGCGTCGGTGATGCGCGCCACCGCCCTCGCCTGTTGCGGAACCGGGGTGCTGTTGAAAATGGCCGTGAAGTAGCGATCGAGGTTGTGCTTGACGATGACCTCAACCGCCTTCTTGGCGGTGTTCGGGCCGGACAAAGGCGGCGTGTTGACCTCTATCGTGCCCGGCGCGACAAAGTTGTTCGAGGTCGCCGACTGGGTGGCGGCGGCGACGATGGTCGGGTTGTCGGAACCCGCGATCTTCTCGAGCGCGCCGGCATAGGCCGCGGCATCGGCCACCGCCTGCAGCTTCAGGCTGCTGTAGTACCAGAGCGAGGTCTCGACACCGAGGCCAGCGCCACCGACGACGACCGGTAAGGCGAATGCGAAGATGACGGCGACGTTGCCGCCCGCGCCGCTGGCTCCCAGCAGGCGGCGAAAGTTCCCCATGAAAAAACGGGTGCGCGATGCCATGCTTCCATATGAGCAAGCATGCATAAACGAATGGCTAAGATTTTCGCTCGACTTGTCGCTTGCCGGGCCTGAAAGCCCAATTTTTCAATAAGTTGTGATGGACGCCACCCCCGAGCGGCGCCCAACATATAGCAGCGTATATCGGACTTACGGCGCCCTGAGGATGTCAGCGCCAGGCTGCTCGTCGAACAGCACAGCGCAACCGCGCTCGAGCGCCACGGCCGACAGTTCGTTCGCCGCCACCTCGTCCGGCGAGATGAAATCGCCGGTCAGCACACGCAGTTCCTCCACCGCCCGTGCCATCGACACGAGCCGCCCGGCGGCCCTTCCGGTGACGCAAGCATCGACGATATAGACGAGGTCCGTGATCTCGAACTGGCCCATGTCAGGCCTCCCGCAAACGGCGTCCCTACCACGCACTAACGCCGTCGGCCGGACGATGTTCCTGCCTCTCGGCATCGACCTTGGTCGATGCTGCACGTGCGCTCCCGACGTTTGCTCGACGTGGCAAAAAAACGAGATTCCGGCTGGATCCCGCATCCTCGTGACAGGTCGCAGATCCCACCGTCGCCGGCGCTCCGATGCCGCTTGACAAGAGACCCCGTTTGTTCTCTTTCTGTTCGAGAACAATTCCTTCGAACAGATGTTGCTAATGCTGCAACGCCGCAAGGTGAATTGGCGCCACGGATGACGCAAAGTCAGGCGACAGCGGCCACCATCCTGCATGCCGATCTCGACGCCTTCTATGCCTCGGTCGAGCAGCTGCTCGACCCGTCGCTCAGGGGCAAGCCTATCGCCGTCGGCGGCGGCGTGGTGCTTGCGGCTTCCTATGAGGCCAAGGTTTTTGGCGTTCGCGGCGGCATGCCCGGCCGCAAGGCGCGCGAACTCTGCCCGCACCTGATCTTCGTCGGCGGCCGCTTCAGCGAGTACCAGCGGCTCGGCGACGCGGCGATCAAGGTGCTCGACGATTTCACGCCGCTGGTCGAACGCATCTCGATCGACGAGGCCTTCGCCGACGTCGCCGGCTGCACGCATCTGTTCGGACCGCCCGACGAGATCGCCCGCGCCATCCGGCGGCGGGTGAAGGCCGAGCTCGGCCTGCCAATCTCGATCGGCGTCGCGCGCACCAAGCACTTGGCCAAGATCGCCTCGCAGGTCGCAAAACCCGACGGGCTGGTGGTGGTCGAGCCCGGCACGGAGATCGCCTTCCTGCACGACCTGCCGGTATCGCTGATGTGGGGCGTCGGCCCGGCGACCCGGGCGCGGCTCGCCGAGATCGGCGTCGAG
>NZ_RZOS01000303.1:0-7080 GCF_004022605.1 Mesorhizobium sp. M4B.F.Ca.ET.089.01.1.1 | reverse complement strand
GACCAGGGCGGCGTCAAAGGCCTGCGCCACCGCCTTGGCGGTGCGGGCAAGGTTCATTCCGACGGGCGGGCGGTCAAAGGGTGTCATGATCCGACAGTAGAACAAGCCATGGGGCGTTGGAACGCGCCATTATACATTGACATCAAATCATTCGATATCTAATTATTCGGTTGGCGGACGGGAAAGGAAGGAATGCGGTCATGCAATATGTCTACATCATCGTCATCGGCCTTCACGTCATGGCTGGCGTGTTCTGGGCCGGCACGACAATCACGCTCGCCCGCGATCCCGAGATCAAGGCTGAGCGCTTCATCCGGCCGCAACTCGGCGCATCGGGCATGGTGTTCCTGACCGGCGCGCTGCTTTGGTATTTCTTCCACCAGGGCAGCTTCGGCTCGATGGAGATCGTACTGGCAATCGGCATCGTGGCGGCCATCGCGGCCGCCGGCGTCCTCGGCGCCATGGTGCGCCGGCCGAGCAGCCAGCTGGCCGGTGCCGATGCATCCACCGAACCTATGCTGCGCGCAAAGATGGCCGTCGGTGAACGCATCGCCGCCTGGCTGCTGGTGCTCACCGTGCTGTGCATGGCAACCGCAAGGATGTTCTAGCCCGCAAAGAACCGCTCGGCGCCGGCGCAAAGCCGGTGTCGGGCGCGGCGCGCACCGGACCGGAGCGGCAGGTGGCTCTCCTTGCGAAGGTCCGGTGCGCGTGCCTCGCTAGAGCGGTTCATCGTTTCACGGAAACGCAGAACCGCTGTATCTCTTTGTTTTGGCGCAACTCCGGACGAAAACCGCTACGCACTTTTCCTGGAATTGCGCTGGCGGCAGCATGCCCCTCAAAGCACCTCCACCCGGGCTCCGCGCAGCTTGTCGCGGCGCAATTTGAGGTAGTTGCGCACATTCGGCGCAATGCGAAAACCTTCCAGCCTGCTATCCTCGAGCGCAGCCGCCCACCCCAGCGCCGCATAGCGGCTGCCATAGGCTTCGATAGTGGCAGCAAGGCTCTCGCGGCCGATGCGCCGGGCCAGAATGGCGCAGGCAGCCACCCGCGATTCAATCGACCGGCCATATTTGGGCGCGAATGCCAGCCCGCCATCCGCCATATCGTCGATATCATGCGCAAGGACGAGGAAAAGGATGTCCTCGTCGCCGGCCGGCACGCCTTGCGCCGCAAGGCGCTCGGGATCCCCGGTGTCGAACTTCATCGCGCCGACCCTGGCGACAAGACCTTCCACCCGCGGTCCGAGCTTCTGCTCCAGCCACTTGCGGTGGGTCTCGCTGCGCCGGCTGGATTTGCCGTCCGGATATTGGGCGCTGTCATAGGCGGCGTGGAACATCGCGGCGACGACAAGATCGAGATCCTTGTCGAAATGCGCGACCGATGACGCGGCGCCGACGGCATGGCAAATAAAGGGTCGCCCGGTCTTGCGGTAGCGGCCATTGAACATGGCGCAGGCCACGCCGTAGGCCCTCTGGACGCGCAGGATATCTTCCACCGGGTGCCCGGCGTCGTGCAACTGGATGTAAAGCGCCGTATTGGTCTGGCGCGGAACGAACAGGTCTTGTGCGGTCAAGTAAGCCCCCGGCTGTGCGGACCCTTCAGCACAGCCTGTGCCAGCCCCGGATCGGCGACAGAAAATTGCAAATATGACAGGCCAAGTCCAGTCCGGCCATCAGCCACCGCGGCCTAGATTCTCATGCCGAATCGGATGCCGTCGTAGATGGCGGCATGGATGTTGCGCGAGGCGACCGCGTCGCCAATCCGGAACACGACGAAGCCGCCCTCCGGATTGCGCTTGGGGAAAATATCGCCGCCGCTCACCAGCCGCTCGTAGTCGACCGCGCCGCCATTGTTCGACAGCGGTTTCAGCGAAAGATAGAGGTCGTCTAGCGGCGCGGTGCCATGCTCGACCACCACCTGGTCGACCCGCCGCTCGACGCGCCAGCCGTCGGCGAAGTCCGAGGCGAGCTCGGCGACGAGCTGGTTGCCCTCGCGCCGCACCGAACGCAGCCTGGTGTTGATGGTGATGGTGACGCCCTTCTCCTGGAAAGCGCGCATATAAGGCACATGGTTCAGGCCGCCCATCTCCGGCGCGAAGAAGCGCTCCGGCGAGACCAGCTCCAGCCTCGAGCCGCCATTGGCGATGAGCTCGGCAGCGCCCATGCCCTGATGGCCGCCATTGTCGTCATAGAGCAGCACGCTTTCGGCCGGTTTGACGGCACCCGCCATGATGTCCCAGCTCGAGGTGACGAGGTTAGCGCCGGCCGTCAGCGGCGGATTCTGCGGCAGGCCGCCGGTGGCGACGATCACCACATCCGGCGACAGTGCCAGCACATCATCCTTCTCGGCCCAGGTGTCGTAGCGAATCTCGACGCCGAGACGGTCCAGCTCCGCCAGCCGCCAGTCGATGATGCCGATCAGTTCCTTGCGGCGCGGGTTCTGCGTCGCCAGCCGCACCTGGCCGCCGGCCTGGCTGGAGGCTTCGAGCACCGTCACCTGATGGCCGCGCTCTGCCGCGACGCGCGCCGCCTCCAGGCCGCCGGCGCCGGCGCCGACCACGACCACCTTGCGCCTGGGCCCGCCGCTCTTCTTGATGATGTGCGGTATCTCGGCCTCGCGGCCGGTCGCGGCGTTGTGGATACACAGCGCCTCGCCGCCCTCGTAGATGCGGTCGAGGCAATAGGTGGCGCCGACGCAAGGCCGGATCTCATGCTCTCGGCCCTCCATCACTTTGCGCATGATGTGCGGATCGGCGATATGGGCGCGGGTCATGCCGACCATGTCGAGTTTTCCCGTCGCAATCGCGTGGCGCGCGGTCGCTACGTCGGAAATGCGTGCCGCATGGAAGGTCGGGAACTTCGTCGCCGCCCTCACCTCGCCGGCGAAATCGAGATGCGGCGAGGAGCGCATTCCGGTCACCGGGATGACCTTGGTCAGTGCTGCATCGGTCTCGATCGAGCCGCGGATGATGTTGAGGAAATCGACCTTGCCCGAGGAGGCGAGCCGCCTGGCGATCTCGACGCCCTCCTCCTTCGACAGGCCCTTCTCAAAATCCTCGTCGGCGACCATGCGGATGCCAACGATGAACTTTTCGCCGACCGCGGCGCGCACGGCGTCGAGCACCAGGTTGGTGAAGCGCAGGCGGTTGTCGAGCGAGCCGCCATATTCGTCGTCACGATGGTTGGTGGCCGGCGACCAGAAGCCGTCCATCAGGTGGCCGTAGGATTCGAACTCGATGCCGTCGAGGCCGGCCGCCTGGCAGCGCTGCGCGGCGGACGCATAGTCGGCGACGATGCGCTCGATATCCCAGTCCTCGATGGTCTTCGGAAAGGCGCGATGCGCCGGCTCGCGCACCGGCGAAGCCGACAGCACCGGCAGCCAGTCGGCCTTGTTCCAGCCGGTGCGGCGGCCGAGATGGGTGATCTGGATCATCACCTTGCAGTCGTGCTCGTGGCAGGCATCCGCGAGTTCGGCGAGCCACGACACGATGCGGTCGTCATAGACATGCAGATTGCCGAAGGCGGCCGGGCTGTCGCGCGAGACGATGGCCGACCCAGCGGTCATGGTCAGCGCCATGCCGCCCTTGGCCTTCTCGGCATGATAGAGCCGGTAGCGCTCTTTCGGCATTCCGTCCTCGGAATAAGCCGGCTCGTGGCTCGTCGACATCACCCGGTTCTTCAGCGTCAGGTGCTTGAGCTGGTAGGGCTGGAGAAGCGGGTCGTTGCTGGTCATCGTCTTCCTGCTGGTTCAAGATTGTGGTTGAGCAGCGCGCGCCGCCCAGCGTCCATTTCTCGCATCGGATCGGTCCGAAAACCGCTGCGCGCCTTTCGGTCCGGTGCTAATGAGCGGCAAAACTCAAGGAACTCGGACCCATGATCGACACCAAAAACCTCACCCAGCTCGGGGCGCACGTCGAGACGCCACAGAGCCCCGAACAGGCGGTCCTGGAGACCGTGCCGTTTACGCGCGGCGACGGGCCGCCGGCGATCGTGCGCTTCACCTGCCCGGAATTCACCTCGCTCTGCCCGGTCACCGGCCAGCCGGATTTCGCCCATATCGTCATCGACTATGCGCCCGATGCTCTGCTGGTGGAATCGAAGTCGCTGAAGCTGTTCATGACCTCGTTCCGCAACCACGGCGCCTTCCATGAAGACTGCACCGTGATGATCGGCCGCCGCATCATTGAAGCGACCAAGCCGCTCTGGCTGCGCATCGGCGGCTACTGGTTCCCGCGCGGCGGCATCCCGATCGACGTGTTCTGGCAGACCGGCGCGCCGCCCGAAGGCGCCTGGCTGCCCGACACCGGCGTGGCACCCTATCGCGGGCGCGGCTGAGCGGGATGGCGTGATCGCGCTCATTCGCACTGGTACTGGCTGAGCGCCCATTCGCCGGTGACCGACAGAAGGTCGGAGATCTTCCAGTCACCGCCGACCTTCTTCAGCTTCCATTCCAGCCGGTGCGCGTTGTTTGCGACGACGAAGGCGACGACCACCTTGGCCTCGTCGCCCCTGACCGCCTCGATGGTCTTCAGGCTGCCGTCGATCGCCGCCTTGTCGTAGTCGGCATTGTCGAGCGCCATATTGGGATCGAGGCATTCGCCCTGCCCGGAGTTGCGCAGCGCATCGCTTTTGTCGAGCACGGCTTTCGCTGGGTCGATGAAGTTCTTGCGCTCAGCCGGATCAAGCTCAAGCCCGAGATGCTCGTAGAACGGCTTCACCAGCGCCGTCGGCGAGCCCGGCAGGACCGGTGCTGCCGGCGCACTTTCCGCTTGCGGCGATGCGGCCGGCGGGGTTGCCGTGTCGTCGGAAGGCGCGTTGTCGGCCGGGGCATTTGCCGGTGGCGCGCCGAACAGGCCCTGGGCGCAGGCGCCGCTCACACCCGCCGCCAGCATCGAGATGGTCGCAAATGCCAGGACAATGCCACGCACCATGGCATTACTCCGGCGCCTTGTCGGGCATGCATTCCAGCGCGCTCAGCGTCCAGCCGCTGGTCTTGGAGGCGATGTCGGCAATCTTCCACTTGCCGTCGACCTTCTTTAGTGACCAGACCATTTCGCGTTTGGAATCATCGCCTTCCGGGAACAGGCTGAAAGTCGCCGTGACCTCGGCGCTATCGCCGTTGACGGCTTCGGCAAGCTTCAGCGTTTTCGCCAGGGTTTTCTGATCGAAGTCCTGCGCGTCGAGGCCCGGATCGAAGTCGAGGCAGGCGACCTCGTCCGGATTGTTCTTGGCGGCCTGATCGTTGAGGGCAAACAGCTTGGTCACCGGCTCGGTGAAACGGTCGCGATATTGCTCGTCGCCCTCGAACCTGACCTGCGGAACATAGAAGAACTTCACGGCGTTGGAGGCCGGGCCCGCCAGAGCGGCGGCGGGCATGGCAACGGAAAGGACGGCGGCCAGCACTATCGGTCTCATCGAGGATCTCCGGGCATCGGCAAAAATGGCAAGACGCCCCTTGCATATCGGCTTTTTTGCGGCTCATGAAGTCCCGGATCGCCGGCCTCGGGCGGCCCGCCGGATGTCGCGGAGGGTCGCAATCGCCGACGATGCTGGCCATATGCAATCGCCGCGACCGTCACTGTATTCTCAGCCTCCGAACGTCGCGACAGGCGCTTTGAGTTGGGAGCGCTCAGGCTTGACGCCGAGCCCTGGCATCTGGGGGACGCGTATATGCCCGTTTTCGATAATGATCGGGTTTGCGGGGTCCATGTGCCCTTCGATGTATTCCTGCGCGATCCAGGCCCCCTCAAAACGTCTCGGCTCGACGGTAGCGGCGAGGTGCACGCATGCCGCGGCGATGATATCCCCACCCCAGGCATCGTCGCAGCTGTGCGGCAGCGATCGTATCGCGCACAGGTCGCGGACGGTGACCATCTTGGTGAGGCCGCCAAGGCGGGTGACCTTCAGTCCGAATCCGTCCGCGATGCCTGAAGAAATTGCCTGCAGGACGGCATTCAAATCCTCGGTATTCTCGTCGAGGTAGACCGGATGGGTCACGCGTCCCTTGAGGCTCGCGACTTCCTCCATGGTGTTGCAGGGCTGTTCGAAGACGAACGGGATTGCCTGGCAGAGCCGGTCGATGTGCAGCGCCGCCGCGGTGGTGAGGCCACGATTGGCGTCGACCGCGATGCGGGCCTTGAAGCCCACCGCCTCCCATACCTTGTGCACGGTGGCGACGTCCTGTTCGATATCCCCTCCGCCTATCTTGATCTGAAGCCGTTTGTATCCGGCCTTGACCTTGTCCGCGGCAATACGCGCCGTCTCGTCGGGCGCACCGACGATAGTCGAGTAGTAGGAAGGCACACGATCGGTGAGCGCGCCGCCCAGGAGTGTTGAAACCGGCACGCCCAGCCGCTGGCCGGTGAGGTCGAGGAAGGCTATGTCCAAGGCCGCCTTGGCATAGTTGTGGCCGTTCAGCCGCTCGTCCATTCTTTTCGCGAGGCGGCGCATGGACGCGGTGTCCTCGCCGATGAGCCCGGGCGCCATTTCGGCAATTGCCGCTCGCGCACCCAGCGCGTGTTGGGGCTGGTAGACAGGGCCGACCGGGCACGTCTCACCCCAGCCTGACAGTCCATCCTCGGTGGTGACTTCAACGAGCGTGCTGTCCAGATTCTCCACGGTATCGCTGGCCATCCGGTAGGCGCCGCCTTTGACCGGCAAAAGCATCTGATAGACCTTGATCGACGCGATACGCATACGGAGATCTGCCCCCTTCGAGCCAAGCGATTTTGGCCACCCAGCCGACCTCACGCCTGACGTTCACAAACCCGGATCGCATCGCTGTGCTCAAGTCCGCACATTGTGCTTGCGCTTCATGAAGTCCTTGGCGGTCTCGACCGCCACCGCCGCGTCGCGGCAATAGGCGTCGGCGCCGACGGCCTTGCCGAACTCCTCGTTGAGCGGCGCGCCGCCGACCAGCACGACATAGTCGTCGCGGATGCCCTTTTCCTTCATCGTGTCGATGACGACCTTCATGTAGGGCATGGTGGTGGTCAGCAGCGCCGACATGCCGATGATGTCGGGCTGGTGCTGCTCGATGGCCTCCAGATACTTCTCGACCGCATTGTTGATGCCAAGGTCG
>NZ_RZOS01000302.1:0-7099 GCF_004022605.1 Mesorhizobium sp. M4B.F.Ca.ET.089.01.1.1 | reverse complement strand
CGTGACCACCCATATGCTCGACGGCGCCGAGGCCAGCGAGCGTGGCGGCGCCACGGGCCGGACCTGGAAGGGCGGCGTCTTCTCGCCGAGCGATGGCACCGCCGACCCGTCGCGGGCCGCGCCCGCGGTCGCCCGCGCCATCCTCAAGCTCGGCGGCACCGTTCACCAGAATTGCGCCGCGCGCAGCATCGAGACCGAGGGCGGACGCCTGAGCGGCGTGGTCACCGAAAGCGGAACGATCCGCACGAAAGTGGCGGTCATGGCCGGCGGCGCCTGGGCGTCGTCCTTTTGCCGGCAGTTCGGTTTCCGCTTTCCGCAGGCGTCGATCCGTTCCTCCATCCTGTCCGTCTCGCCCGGCGCCGAAGGCCTGCCGGATGCGCTGCACACGGCGAGGATCTCGGCCACGCGTCGCGGCGACGGCGGCTACACGCTTGCCATCAGCGGGCGCGGCCGCGTCGACGTGACGCCGCAGCAGTTGCGCTTCTCGTCGCAGTTCCTGCCCATGTTTCTGAAGCGGTGGCGCAGCCTCGCGCCCGGCGGACTGCAAGGCGTGCGCTCGGGGCACGAAACGCTGCAGCGCTGGCGGCTCGACCAGCCGACGCCGATGGAACGCATGCGCATCCTCGATCCGGCTCCGGACCGGGCCACCATCCGTCTGACCCATGCCCGCGCGCTTGAACTTCTGCCCGACCTCAGAAAGACGAAGATCAGCGCTGCCTGGGCCGGCTACATCGACAGCACGCCGGACGGCGTGCCCGCCATCGGCGAGATCGATAGCGTTGCGGGCTTCTTCCTCGCCGCCGGATTTTCGGGACACGGTTTTGGCATCGGGCCCGGCGCCGGTCATCTCGTCGCCGATCTGGTGACCGGGTCGGAACCGATCGTCGATCCGACATCCTACGATCCGCGCCGCTTCGAAGCCTCCGCCTGGGGCAAGGTTGCCGATTTCTAGGATTTGACCCTCATCAATGCGCGGCATCCGCAATTGCGTCAGCCGTTCCGCAGAAAAGCGCCGATAGGCGCCGGTCGGACGGGCGGCTGTCCGCGAAACCGGCCGACGGCGCCGGGCGTGCAGCCGGCCTGTGCCGCGACAAGCTCGACGGCAGCCAACTGGCAGTAGCGCCCCTGGCAGCGCCCCATGCCGACGCGCGACAGCGACTTCACCCTGTTAGCCTCGCAGCCGCCGAAAGCCACGCCCTGGCGTATGTCTCCTGCAGTCACGTTCTCGCAGCGGCAGACGATCGCGTCGTCAGGGAGCACCCGCGCCATCGCCTGCGGCCAGGGAAAGGCGCGGGCCAGACCGCGGGCAAAGCGCTCGAGCCGCGCGAGCTCGCGCAGATCGGCGCTGGCCGACGGCGCCGGTTGTCCGAGATCGGCAAGGCACGCCGCCGCCGCAAGGCGCCCGGCAATCTCCGCGCCGTCGGCTCCCAGAAGCCGAACCCCATCGCCCGCAAGGTAGACGCCATTCCCGGCACGG
The DNA here is from genome assembly GCF_004022605.1 of Mesorhizobium sp. M4B.F.Ca.ET.089.01.1.1. Classification (NCBI taxonomy): domain Bacteria; kingdom Pseudomonadati; phylum Pseudomonadota; class Alphaproteobacteria; order Hyphomicrobiales; family Phyllobacteriaceae; genus Mesorhizobium; species Mesorhizobium sp. M4B.F.Ca.ET.089.01.1.1. Next base: position 5,622 of record NZ_RZOS01000302.1, on the reverse strand, counting down.
CCCATCGCATCGGCCTTCGGCAGCCATTGCCGCCACTGCGCGTCATAGGCGAAGGCGCACCCGACGAGGTCGGCCAGATGTGTCTCAGCACGCAAGTGCCAGCCCATGCCGATCATGTCGCATCGGGTGACGTGTTCGCGGCCGCCAGCGTCGCGCCAGCGCATCGCGATGACACCTTGTTCGTCGGCCTCGATTTGTTCGAGCGTCACCCCCGCATGGTAACGGCCGCCGAGCCTCGCCCGCAGCGCCAGACCGCGCAGCGCGACCAGAGGCCGGGCGGCGAGCCCAAGGAATCCCCGCATCTGCTGGCGCCAGGACGATGTATCCAGCACCGCCGCCACATCCGCTCCAGCCTTGACGAGTTGGGCGCCGACCAGCGTCAGCAAAGGCCCCGATCCCATCAGGACGATCCGCCGCCCTAGAGCCACGCCCTGCGCCTTGAGCGCGATCTGCGCCGCGCCGAGGCTGTAGACACCGGCGCTCTGCCAGCCGGGGACCGGAGCGACGCGATCGGATGCGCCGGTGGCAAGGATCAGGCGGTCATAGCTGACTAGCTGCATGCCGCCCTGCCCCAGCACATGCAGCCGACCGTCCCGCGCGGCGATGACCGAACTCGCCGCGCAATGGGTGAGGCGCTCATCCTTGACCAACCGGTCGAACAGCGCATGCAGCGCCCGCGCCTTCGCGGCCTCCGACCCGTAGAGCTGCTCCGGCGTGCGGGTAAATCCGTCCGGCGGGCGGCGATAGATCTGACCGCCGGAGCGATTGCCTTCGTCGATCACCACCGGGTGCAGCCCGGCCTCGACCAGCACCGCCGCCGCCCTTATGCCGGCCGGACCGGCGCCGACGATCACGATTTTCGGCGATGAAGCGTCGCTCACGGCCAGCTCTCCGGCGGCGTCGTGCGCAGCCGCATGCCCTCAGCGATAGGGGTTGTGCACGCGCGCAGGCGCGGCCCCTCTTCCTGCCAGACCCAGCAATCCTGGCAGGCTCCCATCAGGCAGAACCCCGCGCGGGGTTCAGGCCCGAACTCGGACTTTCGCAAGGCTTGTCCCGACGCCAGCATGGCGGTCAGCACGGTGTCGCCCACAAGCGCGCCACGCACCTCGCCATCGAGGAGGAAATTCACCTCTGTCCGGTCGCGCTCGGCCAGCCGGACGATGCGGCCGGCGCTGATCATTCAGCGGCCTCTCGCACCGGGCGAGGACGCGGCAGTTCGGGGAACCGTTCGCACGCCGCATCGAAGGCCGCCTGAACGCCCTCCGGCCCGGAGCGTCCCTGCATGCGGCGGAAGATCTCGGTCTTGGCGAAGAACCGCCAGTGGATCGGCAGGTCCCTCAGTATGGCGGTGAGCCGGTCGTAGGCCGCAGGGGTCCATTGCGCCTCGTAGCCGTCGCGCTCGGAGCCGAAATGGAAATGGCCCGGGGACGGCTTGTGCCGCGCGCGCAGCCTTTCCGTCGCCTGCTCGTCGACCTCGCCGCCGCGTAGGACGACGCCATAGTCGCGCTCCGCCGATGTCTCTGAGACATAGCCGCGCCGAACGTCCTGTGCGACCCGCCAGGGCTCGCGCAGATGCGGATCGCCGCGCCCGCCGCCTCCGGCAGAGCGGATATCGAGCAGGTCGCCGGGCTGCAGCACCGCGGTGTCGATGTTGCCCAGCCGCCGCTCGTGCTCGGTGCCCGGATTGACGACCATGTCCGACAGGCCGGCCGCCTTGCCGCCCAGCACGCCCCAGGGACGGAAAAAACTGCGGTCGCGATTGCGCGCCGTGATCCTGGAGTCGGGGGCAAAGACGCGGAAAGCCATCTCGGTCGCCAGCCCGCCGCGCCAGCGGCCCGCACCGCCGCTGTCCCTGGCGAGCCCGTATTTCACGAATTCGACCGGGGTCTCGGTCTCGGTGATTTCGATCGGCGTGTTCTTGAGATAGGCGGCATCGGCGCCCGAGCCGTTGGTGCCATCGCGATGCGGCATCGCACCTCCGCCGCCCACCACCGGGTTCACGGCGGCGATGACCGTGCGGCTGCTGCGCTCGTCGATAGTCATGACGTTGACGATGCAGTTGTTGCCGGCCGGCGCCGCGGGCAGGCGCTCGGGCACTGCTTGCGAGAAGGCGCCGAAGATGACCGAGCGCAGCCGGGCGCAGGTGAGCGAGCGCATGCCCACCGCTGCCGGGTGGACCGGGTTCAGCACCGATCCCTCGGGAGTGATGCAGGTGAAGGGCCGGGTGAGGCCGGTGTTGAGCAGGATCTTCGGGTTGAGCGTGTAGAGCACGTAGTAGACGCCGACCAACAGCATGGTGTGGCGCGGGTCGCCACCTGAAGGCACGTTGAGCGAGGAGCCCAACTGCGGATCGGAGCCGGTGAAGTCGAGCACCGCCTCGTCGCCCTTGATCGTCAGCGTCAGCTTCAGCCGGCAGGGATTGGCCTCGACCGAATCCTCGTCGGCGTAATCGGCGAATTCCCAGGTGCCGTCGGGCATGGCGCGCAGCACGTCGCGCGCCTGCGCCTCGGCATGATCGAGAAGCGCGGCAACCCCTTCGATGAAGCCGGCCTTGCCGAACTTCCGCACCATTGCCTGGATCTTGCGCTCGCCGGTGTTGAGCGCGCCGACAAGCGCCTTGATGTCGCCGATGTTGAGGTCGGGCTTGCGCACATTGGTGCTCATGATGCGCAGGATCGTCTCGTCGAAGACGCCCTCCCGCACCAGTTTCATCGGCGGGAAGCGGATGCCTTCCTGATGGATTTCGGTCAGCGCCCGGCTGAGCGATGCCGGCACCGCCCCGCCCATGTCGGTGTTGTGGATGTGACCTCCTGTCCAGGCGACGATCTCGCCGTCGACGAAGACCGGCTTCCACAGATGCGTGTCGGGGGCGTGCGTGGCGACGTGGCCCGAATAGGGATCGTTGGTGAAGGCGACGTCTCCAGGTCGGTAGTCGTCGACCATCGCGATCGCGCGGTGGTAGGAAAGTCCCGGATACCACGTGGCGCCGAGTTCCATCGGCACGGCGAAGGTCGCCCCCGCACGGTCCATCAGCATCACGGTGAAATCCTGCGTCTCCTTGACGAAGGCGGAGTGCGCGGTGCGGTGCAGCGTGTGGGCCATGTTTTCGGCCGCCGCGCGGGCGTGGTTCGCCAGAACCTGCAGGTTTGTCCGGTCAAACATGGCGTCACTCCGCGAAGGTCAGCAGAAGGTTGAGGTGGCGGTCGACCTGCGCCTGCGCTCCCGCGGGAATGGCGAAGGTAGTATCTTCCTGCACGACCACCGCAGGCCCTCGGAAGGTGCTGCCCGGCACCAGGGTCTGCCGGTCGTGGAGGTCCACGACTTCGAGGCTCGCGCCCGTGTAGACCGGGAGGCGGCGCGCCGGAATGGCGGCGGCGCCGATCTCGTCTGTCTCCGGGAAGGAGAGTTTCGGCCCCGCGCCGATGGCGGACAGCCGCACGTTCACAAGCTCGATCTCGCCGTCCGGGTCGTGGAAATCGTAGAGCTGCTCATGAGTGCGGTGGAAGGCCTGCTCGATTGCCTCCGGGTCGGCGTCCGCCAGCCATTGCGGTGAAAGGACGACCTCGATCTCATAGCTCTGGCCGAGATAGCGCATGTCGCAGGAGAGAGTGAGCTCAGCCGCCGCGTCGTGGCCCTGCGCCGCGAGCCAGTCGCGCCCCTCTTGCGCGAGAGCATCGAAGGCCTCGCGAATCTCGGGGAGCGACGCAGCCGTCAGCGGGCTGAAGATGGTGCGTATGAAATCCCCGCGCAGGTCCGCCACCAGCCCGCCCAGCGCCGACACCACGCCGGGGCGGCGCGGCGCCATGACACGCTTCATGCCGAGTTCGCGGGCAAGGAAGGCGCCGAGCATCGGGCCGCCGCCGCCGAAGGGCATCAGCGTGAATTCGCGCAGGTCGACGCCGGCGCGCGAGGCAAGCTTCTCGACCTCGACGAACATCTCCGACACCGCGATGTCGAGGATCGCCTGCGCGGTCTGCTCGACCGGGCGGCCGAGCCGGGCGGCAAGCTCGCCGACCGCGCTATGCGCCAGCCCGGTATCGATCCGGAGCTGGCCATAGGCCATCTCGCTGTGACCGAGCCATCCGCACACCACCATGGCGTCCGTGACCGTCGCCTGGGTGCCGCCACGGCCGTAGCATGCCGGCCCCGGCGTCGAACCCGCCGATTCCGGTCCGACGCGCAGCACGCCCTGCGCATCGACGCTGGCGATCGAGCCGCCGCCGACGCCGATCGAGCTCACCGACACGGAGGGGATGTGGAGCGGAAACTCGCCGATCAGCTCGCCGGTGCCGAACTGCGCCTCGCCGCCGATGATCAGCGCGAAGTCGGCGGAGGTGCCGCCGATGTCGAGGGTCAGCACCTTGTCTTCGCCCGCCTGGCGCGCCAGCCACGAGGCACCGATGACGCCTGAGGCCGTTCCCGACAAAAGCATGTTGACGCAGGCGCGCTTGCCTTCTGCAGCATTCATCAGCCCGCCATTCGACTTGGTCAGCATCAGCCGGGCCGGCACGCCACGACGCTTCAGCCGCTCTTCCAGCGCCGTCAGGTAGCCAGAGACGCGTGGATGAACATAGCCGTTAAGGATGGCGGTCGAGCTGCGCTCATATTCGCGGATGACCGGCCAGACCTCGGCCGAGGTGAAGACAAAGAGATCAGGCGCAAGGCGCGCGACCGCCAACTTCACCGAAGCCTCCTGCGCGCCGTTGCGCCAGGCATGGAGGAAGGACACGATAATCCCCTGCGCCCCGTTCGCTTTTGCCGCCGTCACCGCACGCTCCACCGCCGCCATGTCGGGTGCCTGGGATTCGCTTCCATCGGCACGCATGCGGGCCGGAATGCCGAACACCATGTCGCGCGCGATCAGCGGATCCGGCCGCGCGCAGAACAGCGAATACATGTCCGGCATGCGAAGCCGCGCCAGCTCGATGACGTCCTCGAAGCCGGCATTGGTGAAGAGTGCCAGTGGCGCGCCCTTGCGCTGAATGATCGTGTTGATGCCGACGGTCGTGCCGTGCACGAAGCGTGTCATATGGGTCGGATCGAAGCATTCGCGCTCGCCCAGAAGGGTGAGGCCCGTCATCAGCTCGGCGCCCGGGTCCTCCGGCGTCGTCAGCACCTTCAGCGAGGCCACGCGTCCCGAGTTCGCCTCGAGCGCGCAGAAATCGATGAAAGTCCCGCCGATATCGACGCCGACCTTCCAGTCGGTTCCGCTTTGCGCCTCATCCCCAGTGATGACCCCATCCATGGTGCGTCCCTTCCTGTCTGCCTGCAGAAAGCTGGCACGGCTGGCCGGTCTGGGTCCAAGATGGATGATGGGCAAGCATATAAGGTTTGCTTATGCCTTTGCCTTGTCGCCGCCCAGAACGGCAGAGCAGGCGGCGCGGATCTGGTCGCGCATCATCTCGTCGGCCCGTGCAAGGGCGCGTGTGCGCGAGGTGAGCAGAGCGATCGGAAATTCCGGCCCCGCTGCCAGCGGCCTGACGGCAAGCCCGGCAAACTGGCGCCAAGGCAGCAGGGCGTCGACGAGCCCGATGCCGAGACCAGCCTGGACGAAGCCGACGGCGGAGATGGAGACGTCGATCTCGAGCGAGGGCGAAAGCGCCACGTCCTGCGCGCGGGCCG
>NZ_RZOS01000301.1:5537-7103 GCF_004022605.1 Mesorhizobium sp. M4B.F.Ca.ET.089.01.1.1 | reverse complement strand
GGAAGGCGGCGGCGCGCCGCATCTGGTTCTCGGCGTCGAGCCCCTCGAGGTTGAGGACGGTGGAGACGCGGTGGATGCGCGCCCGCTCGCCGGCCGCCTGCAGGCCGCGCTCGGTGTGCTCCTCGGCATCGATCACCAGATGACCGAAGCGCTCGGCGAGCGAGACGAAGTCGCCTTCAGGGTCGATGATGGTCTGCTGCACCCAGGGCGCGCTCTGTTCGAGCAGCCGGCGCAAGAGATGCGACTTGCCGGAGCCGGAATTGCCCTGCACCAGAAGCCGGGTCGCCAAAAGCTCCTCGAGGTCGAGGGCCGCCGTGGCCCCCGCGCTCGTCTCGCCCATCTCGATCGCAACCGTCATATTTCGACTCGAAAACCTTTACTACGGCGACAGGGCTTATCAACCGAAGCGCGGCGGGTCGAGCGCGCCGGGCATGGATGGGCCACTGTTCCCCAGCTCTTCGGTGGCCGTTCACGCCTGGCCGCGCAAACCCCGAGCGCGCCGGACACGCGCCGGAGTGGGCGCGGGCCAGGGGCCGAGCGAAGTCCGCTTGACCATTCTCAAGCCCGGCGACATTGTGGACCACAAGTTGCAGTTCCTTAGCCAAGTGGTCGTGGCAAATGGATTTTCGCGACGCCATCGAAAGATCGCTGGCCTGGGCCGACGGATGGTTCGACTATGCGGCCACGCCGTGGTTCGTCTATCAGCTCGGCATCATCGCCGCACTGTTCGCGCTGGCCAAGCTCGCGGCGCTGCGCGTCGAGCCGCTGGTAGAGGGCCAGGCTCGCCAGATCAAGGGCCATCCCGGACTGTTGCGGGTGGTGATCGCCCTGCTGCGGCGCACCGACTGGATCCTGTTCACGCTCTTCCTGTTTGCCGCGCTCAGCCTGCTGCGCGCCGTCACCTGGCCAAGCCGCACCCATCTCCTCCAGGTCGCGCTGCTGCTCGCGCTGGCGTGGCTGTTCGCGACGGTGCTGTCGCGCATCATCCGCAACCGCCTCGTCGCACGCACGCTGGGCTGGCTGGCGTGGATCTATGCGGCCCTTGTCATCCTGCACGTCAGCGACGACGCGGCCACGGTCCTCGACAGCCTGGCAATCCCGCTCGGTGCGGTTCGCCTTTCTGCGCTCATGGTGCTGAAGGCGGCGCTGCTGCTGGTCGCGACGGTCTGGCTGGCGGTGGTCATCGGCAATTACATCGATGAGCGTGTCCGCCTCTCCGAGGAGCTGACGCCGTCGATCCGCGTCCTCGTCGGCAAGGTGGCCAAGATCGGCCTCGTGCTGGTGGCGGGCGCCGTCGCGCTATCGGCCGTCGGCCTCGACCTGACGGCGCTGACGGTGTTTTCCGGCGCCGTCGGCGTCGGTCTCGCCTTCGGCCTGCAGAAGGTCGTCTCCAACTTCGTCTCCGGCGTCATCATCCTGCTCGACAAGTCGATCAAGCCCGGCGACACGATCTCGCTCGAAGGCACGTTCGGCTGGATCCGCGAATTGCGGGCGCGCTTCGTCTCGGTGGTGACGCGCGACGGCCGCGAGTTCCTGATCCCCAACGAGGACTTCATCACCCAAAGG
>NZ_RZOS01000301.1:0-5527 GCF_004022605.1 Mesorhizobium sp. M4B.F.Ca.ET.089.01.1.1 | reverse complement strand
GTCATCAACTGGTCGTTCAGCGACAACCTCGTCCGGCTCGACGTGAACTTCGGCGTCTCCTACGACGCCGACCCGCACAAGGTCAGCGAACTGGCTATCGAGGCGGCGATCAGCGTGGGCCGGGTCGAGGCCGACCGGCGGCCGGTCTGCTGGCTGACCGATTTCGGCGACTCCTCGCTGAACTTCGTCCTGCGCTTCTGGATCCGCGACCCCCAGCAAGGCCTGACCAATGTGCGCGGCAAGGTGCTGCTGGCGCTGTGGGATACGTTCAAGGCGAATGGCATCAGCATTCCGTATCCGCACCGGGAGATCATTATGAAGCCGGGCGCGCCGAGCGGGCGATAAGGCCGGTGGCCGGGCGTCGCATCGCAAGATTGCAAGACCCTCGGCAGAGTTCTTTTCATCGCCGGCTGGAGTGCCTCATCTGGTCAGGTTCTCCCCTGCAGCTGCGAGTGAACGGAACCAGAAGTGCCCTGCCGCGTCATAATACAAGCAGGTTTTCGTGGAGTGACCTCGATGCCCCGGCTCGTTCTGTTGGTCGCTGTGGCGCTTGCCCTCGCTTGCGGCGGGGCAGGGGCGGCCAAGCTGGACCCAGCCACCGTCAATCAGGCGCAATTCACCGTCGAGGAACCGAAGGGCTTCAGCCCAGTCCTGCTGAAGGCAGAGATTCTTCTGGATCGCGCCCGTTTCTCGCCAGGCCTGATCGAGGGCCGTGCATCAGAAAATTTCGCCAGGGCGGTCAGGGCCTTTCAGACGGCGAACGGATTGCCGTCCGACGGCAAGCTCACGCGCGAGACCTGGGACAGGCTGATGGCAACCTCCGCGAGCCCGGTCCTGGTTGCCTATGAGTTGACGCGCAAGGATTTGCGCGGACCGTTCACCAGGCATATCCCGGCCCGCCTGGAGCGGATGGCCCGCCTGCCGAGGCTCGGCTATCACAATGCGACGGAGAGGCTGGCGGAGCGCTTCCATATCAGCGAGCAATTGCTCAGGCGGCTCAATCCGGGCATCGGCTTCAGGAAGGTCGGCACGAAATTGCTGGTGCCGGATGTTGGCCGGGCGGATCCTCCCACCGCCATTGCCGGTGTCGAGGTCGACAAGGGCGCGCGCCAGGTGCGCGTGCTTGATGCTTCCGGCAAATGGCTCGCGGTCTTCCCGGCTTCGATTGGCAGCGACGAGAAGCCGGCGCCGAGTGGCGAGGCGGAGATCAAGCGCGTGGTGCGCAATCCGACCTATCACTACGATCCGGACTTCGCTTTCAAGGGGGTCAAGGCCAAGCGGCCATTCACCATTGCTGCCGGCCCCAACAATCCCGTGGGCTCGGTCTGGATCGATCTCTCCATTGAGAGCTACGGCATTCACGGCACGCCCGAGCCCGGCAAGATCGGCGCGACCTTCTCGCATGGCTGCATCAGGCTGACCAACTGGGATGCCGGGGACCTCGCGGCCATGGTGCGGAAAAGCACAAAGGTGAGCTTCAAGGACGAAATGGCGAACGCGGGCGACACGCCTCAGTAGGGCTCGCCCGTTGGCGGCGCGCGCATTCCAGCAGCCGATGAGGTCATTCAAATCTGATCTCATCAATACGCGAGCAAGGCCTTTCCGTATTTGGCCCAAAGCTGCTCGCAGTCTCTGGCTCGAAGAGTTGGAGTTCCCAGGTCGCCGTACAAAACCATCGCGGCACGGACATCGTAGCCCAGGACCGGAGCATTGGCGAGGAACTGGACGGCCTCACCCAGACGGCGGACGTCGACAGCGGCATCGGTTTTGTTGGCGCTGTCAACTACCCCCAGGATCTCGGCTGCCGTGTTCCTGACTGCCAAAACAGCCGCCATCGCATCTTCGGTCATCATGTGGCCTGCCGACGAATCGTTTCAATCACATCCCTCGGCATCAGTGGCACAACGCTGCGCGGCATTTCCTGAACGCGCCGAGCGCTTCGCGACATTTGTTGATTGCACCTTGACGCGAACCACTCGGCCTGTTCACGCGTCAACCCGATGAGGCATTGGCTGGCGAATCCCGCCGGCTCATTAACGATCGTGTCAAATACGGCCCAAGTGTCGGTTGGCTCCCGGACCACCACGAATCTCATATTAGATACTCCTAATTAAACAACGCGTGAGGAGCGCTGCTGTTCCACCGCGCGGTGCCGTGCCGCCGAGTTGTCATCACGGCGCAGTCTCCTCCGCCGCCCCAGCCGTAGCGCCAACGCCGAGCATGCACTAACATTCCAGCCTAACCCCCTTGGGGCTGGCCGGCGATCTGTTCAAATGGGGAAGTACCCATGACCAATCATTGCTGTGGACCGGGCTATGCTTCTCCCGCCGAGGCGATGAAGGCGCCGCGCGAAAAGCTGCTCTATACGATTGCCATCTACACCGGCACGGGCATTCAGAAGCCGGACTATCTGTGCACCATCGATGTCGACCCGCAGAGCCCGACCTACAGTCAGGTGATTTCACGCCTGCAGATGCCGGGCATTGGCGATGAGCTTCATCACTCGGGCTGGAATGCCTGTTCGTCCTGCCATGGCGATGCCAGCATGGAGCGGAAATATCTGATTGTGCCGGGGGTGCGCTCGTCCAATCTGCATATTGTCGATTGCGGCACCGATCCCCGCAATCCGACCTTGTTCAAGGTCATCGACGGCGCCGAGATCAAGGCCAGGACCAATCTGTCGGCGCCGCACACGGTGCATTGCCTCGGCTCGGATATCATCGTCTCCATGCTTGGCGACGCGCAAGGCAATGCCCCCGGCGGCTATCTGCAGCTCAGCAAGGAGTTCGAGATCGTCGGCCGTTGGGAAAACTCCATGGGCGGCATCAAGTTCGGCTATGATTTCTGGTACCAGCCGCGGCACAACGTGATGGTCAGCTCGGAATGGGCCGCGCCCAACACCTTCATGCCCGGGTTCGACCTCGAAGAGGTCGGCCATCTGAAATATGGCCGCGAGATCCATTTCTGGGATTTCGAGAAGAAGGAGCCAAGGCAGACATTCTATCTTGGTGAGGACGGCCTGATCCCGCTGGAAGTGCGCTTCCATCACAATCCCGACAGCAGCCACGGTTTTGTCGGCGCGGCGCTTTCCGCAAACATCATCCATTGGTGGAAGGACGCGGCGGGCGATTGGCAATGGGAAAAAATCGTCGACGTCGAGAATGAGCCGCATCCCGAATGGCCGATCCCGATACCCGGCGTGATCTCGGTCATCCTGCTCAGCATGGACGACAGATACCTCTATCTGTGCAACTGGCTGCATGGCGACATCCGCCAGTACGACATCTCCGACCCTCACAACGCCAAGCTTACCGGACAAGTGTGGATGGGCGGACTGCTCGGCCGCGCGCCCGAGGTCAATGGCGTGAAAGTCACTGGCGGGCCGCAGATGATCCAGCTCAGCCTCGACGGCAAACGCCTTTATGTGACGACCTCGCTGTTCTCGACCTGGGACAACCAGTTCTATCCGGAAATCCGCACCAATGGCGGCTGCATGCTGATGGTCAATTGCGATACGGAAAACGGCGGCATGGCAATTGATCCGCGCTTTGTCGTCGATTTCGGCAAGGAACCGAATGGCCCGAGCCGCTGCCACGAAACCCGTTATCCCGGCGGCGATTGCACGAGCGACATCTGGGTATGACCAGCTTCACCATCACGCTCGCCAACCAGGGCGGCGCGGCCTTTGCGGTCGATCGCCGCAAGCCGCTCCTGCAGAGCCTGCGCGAGCAGGGCGTGGACCTGCCTTACGGCTGCAAGTATGGCGGCTGCATAACCTGCGCGGCCAAGATGATCAGCGGCAAGGTCGATCAGAGGGCGCAGGTAGCGCTGAACAACCGCCAGATCGCGAATGGCTACATCATCCTCTGCGTTGCCCGCCCGCTGAGCGACTGCACGCTGGAGGTCGGCGTCGAAAGCCATGACAGGCTCTACCGCAACCCCTTCCTCGACCCCCTGGCCGCGCATGAGTTGAAAGCCGATATCGCGACCCCGCTGGACGACAAGAAATGACCCATATGAACCACGATGAGCCCTATCCGGAGGCTTATCTGCAAGAAATCCTGAAATCGGTCAAAACCATCGCGATGGTGGGCGCCAGCCCCGACAAGACCAAGTTTTCCTATGGGGTTCTGAGGGTGCTGCACGAAACCGGCTACGACATGATCCCGGTCAACCCCAGTTCCGGCGTCGAGGAAATTCGCGGACTTAAAGTGTACCCGTCGCTGGCGGCGATCGACCGGCCTGTCGACATGGTCGAGGTGTTCCGCCGCTCCGAGGATCTGCTGGAGGTCGCGCAGGAAGCCATCGCCATCAATGCCAAGGTGCTGTGGGGCCAGATCGGGGTGAGGGATGACGCTGCCGCCCGGCTGGCGGAGGAGGCGGGCTTGAAAGTGGTGATGAACCGCTGTCCCAAGATCGAATTGTTCCGCCCCTTCTGGAAGCCGAAGCTGCATTTGGGGATATGACTGCAGGGTCGCGGAATTCGGCGGTTGACGAGTCGACGCCCTAGCGGATCGAACCTTGCCTCAGATACGCCGCCAGATGGTCGCTGAGGTCACGCGCGTCGTCGCCGGCGCCGTCGATCAGCGCGGATTTGCGCCGGCGCAGGAACTGCATTCCCATCAAATAGAGGCCCGGATGGTCGGCCACCCCGCCGTCGTGACGGACGTGGCCCCAGCGGTCGAGGACAGGCGGCTCCAGCCAGGAGTAGTCCGGCCGGTAGCCGGAGGCCCAGATGATCGTCCTGATCGCGCCGCCGGCGAGATCCAGGCCGAGTGGCGGGTTGTCCTCGACACGGGTCGGCGGCGGGCGCTCCGGCGGCCCGACCGTCGCGTCCAGGCCGTTGTCGCGCGCCCATTCGTCGATAAGGTCGAGCAGCCGGGCCATCTTGAGATCGGAAAGCGCGCACATGTTGCGCAGCGACCCGGCAAACTGCGCCTTGCCATCCTCGGTGATGCCGGCGAGACGGCCGACGAGCCTGACGCCGCGGTCGAGCAGCGCGTTGAGGTCGAGGGTGGTGCGGTCGGGCGTGCCGGCAAGCTGCAGCGAAGGAACGCGCCGCGCCCGCCTGATATCGTCGACCTCGTCGTAGCGCTCGTCCAGCACGCCGGCGGCGTCCATCCACCATTCCAGGTCCTTGCCGCGATAGACGCGGGGCGCCCTTATGTGCTCGCCCACCGACAGGGTCACCTGACGCCCCGAACGCTGCAGTTCCTGTGCGATCTGGGTGCCGCTCGACGACGCGCCCACCACCATCACACCGCCGTCGGCAACCTGGCCCGGATTGCGGTAGGACTGCGCCGTCAGCATGGCGACCGACGGCGGCACGCGGGCGGCGAAATCGGGCAGGCGCGCGATGTTGCAGGCGCCCGACGCCAGCACCACGGTCCGGCACCGCCACTCGCCGCGGTCCGTGCGCACCAGGTATCCCGTACCGTCGCCGCGCACCGAGGTAACTGTCGTATGGGTTTCGACCGGCGCCGAGATCGCCCTGGCATAGCTGCCGAGGAAGTCGATCACCTCGGGC
>NZ_RZOS01000300.1:0-7118 GCF_004022605.1 Mesorhizobium sp. M4B.F.Ca.ET.089.01.1.1 | reverse complement strand
GCCCAAGCCCCTTGCCGCCGCTTGCCGCCAGGACAAGATGATCGAAAGGCCCGAGGCCGTCGAAGAACCGCCGGACTTCATTCGGCATGGTCGCATCGAAGGCTGCCTTGCCGACGGTGCCGCCAAGGCTCTTCCAGGCGTCCTTGAGCTTGTCCTCGTTGCGGCCGGTGATCGTCACTTTCATGGCGGGACCGACCAGCCGCCTGGCCGTGGCCAAGCCGATGCCGGACGAGCCGCCGATAATGACGCAATGTTCGATTTTCTCATTCATGACTGTTGTTCCCTGGTTGTGGCTGAGGCGCGCTCGATCAGTTCGAGGCTCAATGAGTGCAACTGCCGGCGGGCCTTTTCGTCGTAGGCCTGGGCGTCGGCGCGGGATTCGCGCTGGCCGTCGAAATAGAGGCCACTGCGGCCCTCGAGCGCCGGCGACGTCGCAAGATTGAGGATGGCCTCGGCGCCGGTCTCGACCGAGCTCCACGGCGTGACGCCCGCCTGCCGGACCATGGTCGTGTCCATGTAGCTTGCTGGATGCAGCGCGTTGACGGTGACGCCGCTGCCTTTCAGCTCTCCGGCCAGATCGACGGTGAACAGGATCTGCGCCAGCTTGCTCTGGCAGTAGGCGCGCACGCCGCTATAGTTGCGGGTCAGCATGACGTCGTCGAAATCGATCGCCTGCTGGCCGGCCGAGGCGACATTGACGATGCGCGCCGGCGCGCTCGCCCTGAGCAGCGGCAGCAGCTCCGAGGTCAGCAGGAACCCGGCGAGATAGTTGACGGCGAAGCGCAGCTCGTAGCCGTCGGCGCTGACCTGCCTTTTCGACGCTTCGCCGGCAGTGCCGATACCGGCATTGTTGATCAGGATGTCGAGCCGGTTTGTTCTGGCGCGCACGGCTTCGGCGAGGCGCCTGACCTCGGCAAGCGAGGAGAGATCGGCAACGAGAAGCTCGGCCTTGCCGCCCGCGGCCTCGATGGCGGAAGCGACTGCCTTGCCTCGGCCTTCATCGCGGCCGTGCACCAGCACGCGGGCGCCGCTTGCGCCGAGCCGTTCCGCGACCATGCGGCCGACGCCGTCGGTCGATCCGGTGATGAGGACGGTCTTGTCTTTCAAGTCCATGTTCAGAGCCACCATGTTTTGCCCTGAACGCAAGATGGGGCGCGGCGCGCATCCCAAACAGTTCAAACTTTATCCTGGTATCAATACTGCTATAATGAGCCCCATGGATACGATCTCCCATTCGCCGGAAGACAGCCGCCGGCGCGAGCTTGGCGCCTTCCTGCGCTCGCGCCGCGAAAGGCTTTCGCCCGAGACCGCCGGCATCGCCTGCGGCGCGCGCCGGCGCACGCCGGGGCTGCGGCGCGAAGAGGTAGCGATGATCGCCGGCGTCGGCACGACCTGGTACACCTGGCTTGAACAGGGCAGGGACGTCCGTCCCTCGGTGGAAGTCCTGACGGCGCTGTCGGAGGCGTTGCGCCTCGATGCAGTCGAGAAGCGTCATCTGTTCATCCTTGCCGGCCGCCAGCAGCCGGAGCGGCGCATTGTGGTGCCGGAAAAGGTCGACGGTCCGCTGTTGCACATGCTGCAAAGTCTCGTCCTGCAGCCGGCCTATGTCGTCGGCCGGCGCTGGGACGTGCTGGCCTGGAATCCGGCTGCGGTGGCCGTGTTCGGCGATTATGGCCTGCTGGAGGGCGACGCCCGTAACATCGTCCACATGGTGTTCACCAGCCCGCACCACCGCCGCCTGTTGGTCGACTGGGAGGAACTCGCGCGCGTGGTGCTGGCTTCGTTTCGGGCGGAGAGCGCCAAATATGTCGGCGATCCGGATTTCGACCGGCTGATCGCGTTGATGATGCGCTCAAGCCCCGAGTTCCGCGACTGGTGGCCGCGGCGCGACGTGGCGCGAAAGCTGACCGGCGTGAAGCACGTCCGGCATCCGACCGCGGGCGCGATGGTGTTCGAGCATATGAGCCTGTCGATCGATGACGGTTCCGACATGCGGCTGATCGTCTACACGCCGCTTGCCGAGCAGAATTCGATCGCCAAGCTGCAAAAGCTGCTCGATGCGCTGCCCCCTGAACGGCGCAGCGCCTGACGCCATCCGACGTTCAGCCCTTCGGCTTCAGCCCATCGATGAACAATTGCTCGAGGAACCGGGCGGCATCCTCGAAGCGGCCGTCGCCGCCGCGGTCGGGGCCGAGCACGGCGCGCACCTGGACGTCGAAATCGGCATAGTGCTGCGTCGTCGCCCAGATCGAGAAGATCAGGTGCCAGGGGTCGGTGCGGGCGATCTTGCCGGCGCGCATCCAGCCCTTGATGACGGCGGCCTTCTCGTCGACCAGCGTTTTCAGCTCGCCTTCCAGCAGGGGCATGATGCGCGGCGCGCCCTGCAGGATCTCGTTGGCGAAGAGCCGGCTTTCGCGCGGGAAATCGCGCGCCATTTCGAGCTTGCGCCTGATGTAGCTGCGCAGCTCGGTGAGAGGGTCGCCGATGTCGTCGAGTTCCCTGAGCGGCGCCAGCCAGGTCTCGAGCAGCCGCTCCATCAGCGTTTCGTGAATGTCTTCCTTGCGGCGGAAGTAGTAGAGCAGGTTCGGCTTCGACATGCCGGCCGCTTCGGCGATCTGGTCGATGGTCGAGCCGCGAAAACCGTTGGTGGAGAAGACCTCGAGCGCGGCTTCCAGGATCAGCTCGCGCTTTTCCTGCTGGATGCGGGTGCGGCGGGGAGCGGAACCTTCCATGGCGGCCGTCACCCCTGCAAACCTTCGCCGCGAGCGCCATCTGGACCAATTCTCTGGACCAGTTTTTCCTTGGCCTGTGGAGCGCGCTTCGGATGCGGCATTTCCGTTAGTAATCCCTTGACCGCCGACATGGCGGTGCTAACGTTTGTCCAATCGGTCAAAATTTGCGTAGCACGAAAACGCAGCTGAGACCAAGTGCTGGGAAGACCAAGCGTTAGCCGCACCGAAACAGGTTACAAGGGGAAGTCTTGGTCATGTCCAACCGGCTGAAAGTCACGCCGAACGATCTCAGCGCATTCTGGATGCCGTTCACGGCGAACCGGCAGTTCAAGCAAGCGCCTCGCATGTTCGTGTCCGCCAAGGACATGCATTACACGACCAGCGACGGCCGCAAGGTGCTCGACGGCACCGCCGGTCTCTGGTGCGTCAATGCCGGCCACTGCCGGCCGAAGATCACCGAGGCGATCCAGCACCAGGCGGCCGAGCTCGACTATGCGCCGGCCTTCCAGATGGGCCACCCGATCGTCTTCGAACTGGCGAACCGCCTGGTCGACATCGCGCCGAAGGGCATGGACCATGTCTTCTTCACCAATTCGGGTTCGGAATCGGTCGACACCGCGCTGAAGATGGCGATCGCCTACCACCGTGCTAGGGGCGAAGGCTCGCGCACCCGCCTGATCGGCCGCGAGCGCGGCTATCACGGCGTCAATTTCGGCGGCATCTCGGTCGGCGGCATCGTCAACAACCGCAAGATGTTCGGCACGCTGCTCGGCGGCGTCGACCATATGCCGCACACGCATCTGCCGGAAAAGAACGCCTTCTCGAAGGGCGTGCCGGAACACGGCGCGGAACTCGCCAACGAGCTGGAGCGCATCGTCGCGCTGCACGACGCGTCGACCATCGCGGCGGTCATCGTCGAGCCGGTGGCCGGCTCGACCGGCGTCATCCTGCCGCCGAAGGGCTATCTGCAGAAGCTGCGCGAGATCTGCACGAAGCACGGCATCCTGTTGATCTTCGACGAGGTCATCACCGGCTTCGGACGCCTCGGCACGCCGTTCGCCGCCGACTATTTCGGTGTGACGCCTGACATCATGACGACCGCCAAGGGCGTCTCCAACGGCGTCATCCCGATGGGCGCGGTATTCGTGACGAAGGAGATCCACGACGCCTTCATGACCGGACCCGATCACATGATCGAGTTCTTCCACGGCTATACCTATTCAGGCAATCCGATCGCCTGTGCCGCCGCGCTCGGCACGCTCGACACCTACAAGGAAGAGGGCCTGTTGACCCGCGGCGAAGAACTGGCGCCTTACTGGGAAGATGCGCTGCATTCGCTGAAGGGCGAGCCGAACGTCATCGATGTCAGGAACATCGGCCTGATCGGTGCGATCGAGCTGGCGCCGATCGCCGGGCAGCCGACGAAGCGGGCCTTCTCGGCCTTCGTCAAGGCGTTCGAGCACGGCTTGCTGATCCGCACCACCGGCGACATCATCGCACTGTCGCCGCCGCTGATCATCACCAAGGGCCAGATCAACGAATTGATCGACCATCTGCGGGATGTGCTGAGGTCGATCGACTAG
The DNA here is from genome assembly GCF_004022605.1 of Mesorhizobium sp. M4B.F.Ca.ET.089.01.1.1. Classification (NCBI taxonomy): domain Bacteria; kingdom Pseudomonadati; phylum Pseudomonadota; class Alphaproteobacteria; order Hyphomicrobiales; family Phyllobacteriaceae; genus Mesorhizobium; species Mesorhizobium sp. M4B.F.Ca.ET.089.01.1.1. The sequence goes on along the minus strand of NZ_RZOS01000300.1, from coordinate 2,803 downwards.
ACCTGCTTTGTCCGGTGGGGCGGCGTCGGGAACCGCCGCCCAATCGGGTAGTGAAATGAGAGGACTTTGAATGGCCGCCCCGGGCGAGAATCTGCGAATCAATTCAGACCGTTTGTGGGATTCCATCATGGAGATGGCGAAGATCGGCCCCGGCATTGCCGGCGGCAACAATCGCCAGACCGTGACCGACGAGGATGGCGAGGGCCGGCATCTGTTCAAGCGCTGGTGCGAGGCCGCCGGCCTCGAAATGGGGCTCGACGAGATGGGCACCATGTTTGCCCGCCGCGAGGGCACCGATCCCAGTCTGCCGCCGGTCTATGTGGGCAGCCATCTCGACACCCAGCCGACCGGCGGCAAGTATGACGGCGTGCTCGGCGTGCTCGGCGGGCTGGAAGTCGTGCGCTCGCTCAACGATCTCGGCATCAAGACCAAACACCCGATCGTCGTCACCAACTGGACGAACGAGGAAGGCGCGCGCTTCGCGCCGGCGATGATGGCGTCCGGCGTCTTTGCCGGCGTGCTCGACCAGGCCGATGTCTACGAACATGTCGACAAGGACGGCAAGAAGTTCGGCGAGGAATTGGAGCGCATCGGCTGGAAAGGCGCCGAGAAGGTCGGCGAGCGCAAGATCCACGCCTTCTTTGAACTGCATATCGAGCAGGGGCCGATCCTCGAGGATGAAGGCATCGACATCGGGGTTGTCACGCACGGCCAGGGCCTGAAGTGGCTGCAGGTGACGCTGACGGGCAAGGAAGCGCATACCGGCTCGACGCCGATGCCGAAGCGACGCAATGCCGGCCTCGGCATGGCGCGGGTGATCGAGCTGGTGCACGAGATCGCCATGGACTACCAGCCGGACGCGGTCGGCGCGGTCGGCCACATGCAGGCCTATCCGAACTCGCGCAACATCATTGCCGGGCGCACCGTCTTCACCATCGACATCCGCTCGCCGGAAAAGGAGGTGCTCGACGCCATGGACGCGCGCGTGCGCGAAGGCATCGACACGATCTGCGATGCGCTCGACATCAAATACCAGATCGAGCAGGTCGGACATTTCGATCCGGTGAACTTCGACAAGAACTGTGTCAAGGCGATCCGCGATGCCGCCGAACGGTTGGGCTACACCCACCGCAACATCGTCTCGGGTGCCGGCCACGACGCCTGCTGGATCAACCGCGTTGCCCCTACGGCGATGGTGATGTGCCCCTGCGTCGACGGGCTCAGCCACAACGAGGCTGAGGAGATATCCAAGGAATGGGCCGGCGCCGGCGCTGACGTTTTGTTCCATGCGGTGGTGGAGACGGCTGTCATCGTCGAGTGAGGTCCGGAATCTAGAATTCAACGCTGCTCGCAAAGAAGCGCGACTAGAACAGGGGAACATGAAAATGACCAAAGTCATCAGGAACGGCACCATCGTCACGGCCGACCGCACCTGGAAGGCCGACGTGCTGATGCAGCACGGCAAGATCGTCGCCATCGGCTCGAACCTGCACGGCGACCATGAGTTCGACGCCACCGGCTGCTACGTCATGCCGGGCGGCATCGATCCGCACACCCATCTCGAAATGCCGTTCATGGGCACCTATTCGGCCGACGATTTCGAATCCGGCACCCGCGCGGCGCTTTCGGGCGGCACGACGATGGTGGTCGACTTCTGCCTGCCGGCGCCGAAACAGTCGCTGCTCGAAGCGTTGCAGATGTGGGACAACAAGACCTCGAAGGCGGCCTGCGACTATTCATTCCACATGGCGGTCACCTGGTGGGGAAAGCAGGTGTTCGACGAGATGGCGACCGTCGTCGACAGGGGCATCACCTCGTTCAAGCACTTCATGGCCTACAAGGGCGCGCTGATGGTCGACGACGACGAGATGTACGCGTCGTTCCAGCGCTGCGCCGATCTCGGCGCGCTGCCGCTGGTGCATGCCGAAAATGGCGACGTGGTTGCAGCCCTTTCGCAGAAGCTGCTCGCCGCCGGCAACAACGGTCCGGAGGGGCATGCCTATTCGCGGCCGCCGGAGGTGGAAGGCGAGGCGACCAACCGCGCCATCATGATCGCCGACATGGCCGGCGTGCCGCTCTATGTCGTGCATGTCTCCTGCGAGCAGGCGCATGAGGCCATCCGCCGCGCGCGCCAGAAGGGGATGCGGGTGTTCGGCGAGCCGCTGATCCAGCACCTGACGCTCGACGAGAGCGAATATTTCAACAAGGACTGGGACCACGCCGCGCGCCGCGTGATGAGCCCGCCCTTCCGCAACAAGCTGCACCAGGATTCGCTGTGGGCCGGCCTGCAGGCCGGATCGCTGCAAGTGGTGGCGACCGACCATTGCTCGTTCACCACGCAACAAAAGCGCAACGGCGCCGGCGACTTCACCAAAATTCCGAACGGCACGGGCGGGCTCGAGGACCGGTTGCCGGTGCTGTGGACCACTGGCGTCAACACCGGCCGGCTGACGATGAACGAGTTCGTCGCGGTGACCTCGACCAACATCGCCAAGATCCTCAACATGTATCCGAAGAAGGGCGCCATCGTCGAAGGCGCGGATGCCGACATCCTGGTCTGGGATCCGAAGCGCAAGAAGACGATCACCTCGAAGAAGCAGCAGTCGGTGATCGACTACAATGTGTTCGAAGGCTTCGAGGTGACCGGCCTGCCGCGCTTCGTCTTCTCACGCGGCGAACTGTCGATCGAGGAGGCGGAGGTCAAGGCCAAGGTCGGCCATGGCGAATTCGTCGCCCGCGAGCCGAACGCCGCGGTCAACCGGGCGCTGTCGACCTGGAAGGAGATTTCCGCGCCGCGCAAGGT
>NZ_RZOS01000002.1:0-55240 GCF_004022605.1 Mesorhizobium sp. M4B.F.Ca.ET.089.01.1.1 | reverse complement strand
GCTGCGGATGACGCTCTGGCGGCGTAGCTGCTGGCATGGGCGGAAGATGCGGCGCAACAATCGTCAGAGCCTCATCGAATTGGAGATCATGCTTGACCAGCAAATGCGCGGCCAATGCTTCGATGGCTGACCAGTGATCGAGTACTAGCCGGGCCGTGCGATCTTCGATCCGCCTCCAACGGGGGCGGCGCGGCATCAGGAACCGCAACTCACCATAGATTCGCTTGGCATCCGCGTAGTCGCTGCTCCCCTCATTCCCATCGGACGCATTCATCGCCATATCGCGCGGGTCCAGATAGCCTTCGAATGCGGATTCTGCAAAAGGACCTGCCAGACACGCAACTATCTCTTGGATCGCTTCATCGCGTTGGAAATGTCGATCCATATCGTTCTCGAAAATCGGCTTTAGCTCCGAGGTGAATCCTTGCGCTGAATAGAAAACCGTGCCTTCGACAAAACCACCGCACTCTCCGTCACCGGCGTCGGGGTAAATACTAACACTTGAGAAAGCAGGGAGTTCACGGTCGTCGTCGAACATCTGACGGTGCAAAACGATGGCGGCCACCGCGTGCCCGGCTTCGTGATGCGCCACAGACGGGAGAAGATATTGGGAGGCTACATTCATGCGGTGCGGCTCTCAGATCTAGTTTCCATCCAAGCCCTGATATCGGATTCAAGCCATGCGACTCGGCCGGGGGAGATGCGACGCCGCTTAGGGAACAGGCCTGCCTTCAGAGTCGCGCGGTCGCGCTCGAACTGCGTTCCACTGAAGTGCTTCAGGGTCTTTGCCGACTGGCCGGCGGCCCAGGCAAGTGCCCGCTCGCCTTCCACATCTTCAAGCCAAAGATAGAGATCGTCGTCGGGAGCATCCAGCGTTGGACGGACATCAAATGCGTTCATGTCCGGACAGCCTTCAGAAAGAAGGGATAGAGGCTTCCGTTTGATCGGGAACGCTTAGTGTTGGTAGCGGCGCCCACATGTTCGAAAAGCGTGATCATTGATGAGTTCTTCCAGTCGGTGCGGCATCGCAGTGCTTTTGCGCATAGGACCGCAATTGTCGTGCCAACTGGGAAAATCGTTTCGGAACAACGTGATCGCTCTGGCAGCGTTGTGTCAGATGTCCGACATCGTCGAGAATCCGACAACGAGTGCTCCTCCTAATCACCGGATCAACCTCCGGCGCCAGTCGGTGACACCGCATTCCTCTGTCTTTCCAGGAGACGGCGTGGACATCAATGCCGTTCCTCACCGAACCCGCCTCCTAGCCCTTCGCCCATACGTCACGGCCGCCCCCCGGTTTGGCTTCAACCTGAAGGATTACGGCGTCCTCTTCGCAGAGAAGATCGGGTTGTTCGTGGCGCGCGCAGCGGAGCCCAAGGAGCTTTTCTGGGTTGCGGATACTGGCATGTCGATATTACGACCGTGTGTCCTTCGACAAGCTTGGTGGCTTCTTCAACCAGAATCTCGCCGCGGAGATCGAATCGTTATCTGCGCCGCAAAGTGCGGCCGGTGAGCGGCGTGGCCCTGCGTTCCAGTTGGCCACGGTCCTCGCTGGGACGAGCAAGTAAATGGCTTGCGCAGCAACGGTGCGATCACACCTGGAGCACGGCGTCATCAGGAAAGCGCCATCCTTGTGCGCCCACGACACCCTGGTCGCCATCGGCCGCATCGCGGGGGGGCACTGTGGGCGATAACCATTCATTGATCTGGGCGATTGAGGGTTCTGCCGGGGCGCTATTGCTGCTCGGTAGGGCTGCGGGCTGGCGAGTCTACCAAGGCGAGCAACGACAGGCGAGACGGCAGACATTACGTGACGGAACTTGATATTGCAGTGCAGCAAGCGTAGAGCACCGCGCGCTTATCGGAGTGTCGTCCATGGCCCTTACCAATGCTGGTAACGAGGCAGAACCTGTCGAACAATCGAGCCATTCTGAGGTCGAGCAGCACAGCACCAAGGCGCTGATGTCGGGCGCACTAGGTGTCGTTTATGGCGATATAGGCACCAGCCCGATCTATGCATTTCGCGAGGCGTTGCATGCATCAGCGGGTGGCAACGTCGCCAGCCGTGGCGACATCCTCGGCGTACTCTCGCTGATCATCTGGTCCCTGACGATCACCGTGACGATCAAATACATCATGTTCGTGCTCCGCGCCGACAATCGAGGCGAGGGCGGAGTGCTGTCGCTTATGGCGCTGGCGCGCAACAGTTTCCCGACCTGCTCTGCGGTGATCCTCGGCATCGGCATCGGCATCGGCATCGTCGGCGCGGCGCTTTTTTTTGGCGACGCCGTCATTACGCCGGCAATCTCGGTACTGTCGGCGGTCGAAGGTATGAATGTCGTCACGCCGACGTTCCAGCCCTATGTGGTGCCGCTGACACTGGCCATCCTGGCGATCGTGTTTGCGGTACAGCGGTTTGGCACCGGCGGCGTAGGATTGGTGTTCGGACCCGTTACCGCGCTGTGGTTCCTGGCCATCGGCCTTTCCGGGCTCAACCACATCATGGACGACCCGGAAATCCTGCTGGCAATCAGCCCGCATTACATCGTGTCGTTCCTGGTCAACTCGCCTGACGTCGCCTTCGTTACGGTTGGTGCAGTCTTCCTCGCCGTCACCGGAGCCGAGGCGCTCTACGCCGACCTCGGCCATTTCGGCCGCAAGCCGATCGTGCTCGCCTGGCTGGCGATCGTGTTCCCTTGTCTGTTGCTCAATTATGTCGGGCAAGGCGCCTTCGTGCTGGCAAATGGCGGCGTTGTCGGTCATCCGTTCTTCGAGATGAACCAGGGCTGGACGCTTATTCCGATGGTCGTGCTTGCCACGGCGGCGACCGTGATCGCCTGCCAGGCGGTGATCTCCGGCGCCTTTTCGCTGACCAGGCAAGCGGTACAGCTCAACATGCTGCCGCGTTTCGTCATCCAGCACACGTCGGAAAAACAGTCGGGCCAGATCTATCTGCCGCGCATCAACCTGATGCTGGCGCTGGTGGTGATGCTGCTGGTGGTCGGCTTCGGCGAATCCAGCCGGCTGGCCTCGGCCTACGGTATTTCGGTGACCGGCAATATGCTGGTGACGAACATACTGCTTTTTGTTGTGATGACGCGCATCTGGAAATGGCCGCTCGGCGTCGCGATAGCCTTAATGGCGGTGTTCGTCTTCATCGATACCGGCTTCTTTGCAGCTAACATCGTCAAGGTATTCGAAGGCGGCTGGGCCTCGCTTGCCATTGCCGCAGTGATCGTGATGACCATGTGGACTTGGATAAGAGGCAGCAGGTATCTATTTGACAAGACGCGCAGGAACCAGATTCCGCTCGATTTCCTTGCGGGCAATCTGTTGAAGAAGAAACCGCAGCTGGTGTCCGGTACGGCCGTGTTCCTGACCAGCGATCCCGCCAGTGCGCCGACCGCGTTGATGCACAGCCTGAAGCACTACAAGGCGCTGCACGAACAGAACGTCATCCTCTCTGTGGTGACGGCGCAGCAGCCCGTGGTGCCCGACAGCGAGCGGATCAAGATGGAAACGATCAATGAGCTGTTCATGCGGGTGACACTGACCTTCGGCTACATGGAACAGCCTAACATCCCGCGTGCGCTGGCGATCTGCCGCAAGCAGGGTTGGAAGTTCGACATCATGACGACGTCCTTCTTCCTGTCGCGTCGCTCGCTCAAGGCGTCACCCAACTCCGGCATGCCGGTGTGGCAGGACAAGCTGTTCATCGGCTTGGCGCGCACGGCCGCCGACGCGACGGAGTATTTCCAGATCCCGACCGGACGTGTGGTCGAGATCGGAACGCAAGTGGCCGTTTAGGTATGCCCGGTTAAGCAGAATCAATTGGCATTTCGCGAGCCGGTGAATGCCTGACCGGGCGGAGGCCACGATGCTTGCGCCAAACTGGGGTCCGGTTCCAGGCCTGAAGCTTCCGGCCCCGAAAGCCGTCCTTTACGCCTGCGATCATTTCCGTTCCGCATTGTCTTGCCGACCCACCAGTCGAGATGCGCTGAAACGACCTCGCCGGGCAGCAACTTATCATTTGAACCTAATCGATGTGCCGCAAGTCCGACCTTCATTCTTCAGTTCACAGGCTAGCGTTGCCAAAATCGGCGTGCCGCCTAACCGGCGCCGCACCGTGACCTGTCAGGATGCTATGCAGGCGCGAGGCAGAAGCTGGCTCGAGGCCGCCGGCCTGGTGCTGGTCCGGCAGCGGCCGGGCTCGGCCAAAGGCTTCATGTTCCTCTGGAGGATGAGACGGGTGCGGCAAACGTCGTCGTCTGGGTCAAGATCTCTCGAGAAATTCCGGCGCGTGCTTCTTGCTTCGGCCATGCTCGGCGTCCGCGGACGCATCCGACGGAAGAGGAGGTGGTGCACCTCGTCGCCCACGAGCTGACCGATCTGTCGGCCGGGCTGGCCAGCGTGGGAAACCGCAAGACGCCGTTTCCGTTGCCGCACGGCCGAGGGACGAGGCTCATCACGGCGGATCGGGCATCGATCCGCGCGGCATGCCGAAGGGGCGCGACATCGTCGATGCAGTATGACCATATCGACCCTATCAAGTTCAAGACGCGTAACTTCCGGTAGCGCTTCCGGAGGCCACTTCAGCAGCATGTTGTGCACACTTTTGTCGGACCCTGTTAACTGCCGATTGGCAGCAGGTCACCCCGTGCCGGATCCCAAATGTCGTCGCTCTCAAGCGCAACGACTGCCCGCACCCTTTTTAAGTCAGCGAGCACCTCCACCGCCGGACGCCGCCCCGTTTCCTGAGCCGCGGCGTAACGGGTGTATTTGTGACTGTCCGGCTCAAACCACTTCAACGATTCCAAAGTAGCCATGGCATCGCCCTTGCGGCTGCGCGCGATGCGAATGATCGTGATCCCATCCTAAGCGCTCGCGTCGAATGGAGACACGCTGCCAACGCTTCATCTGCTCTACCCCATCTTTGTTCCAAGGCGGTCGGATCATCTCAATGAGCCCTGCCTCGGGGTGGCCAAAGCATGCATATTTATCGTTCGGCCCCGCATCGAATTATCATCTGCGATGTGGGACTCGATCTTGGGTTGGCGACGGCTTCGCTCCGGGAGTAGACGTCGGACCACTGATAAGTGCCGGACCTTCTCCACAATTTCTCGGCGGACTCATCGTGAACGCTCGATTGGACGTAAATGCGGTTCGCGGAAACGCAGGTCTGGCCGGCATTGCGGAACTTCGCCTGGACCGCACCGTCAACAGCACCGTCAATGTCGGCATCATCGAAGATGATGAAAGGTGCATTGCCGCCGGTTTCAAGGCTGACCTTCTTGATCTGGTCAGAGCACTGACGCATCAGCAGCCGTCCGACCTCGTTCGAACCGGTAAAGCTGATCTTTGGAATTGGTGCAGAGTTCACGGCCCACGCGATCACCTTCGGACGCATAGATCAGGTTGACCACGCCATCGGGAAAGCCGGCCTGATGGCGAGAGCAAACATTGCACCTAGCCACGCCACGATAAGATCGAGCGCGGCTTCGTTGCGTGCGGGTCTGTGGTCAGTGGAGGGCGGAGGAAAAGCGCTCGGCGTGCTCGCCCTCGCGATACCACTGGTTCGCGCCGGCAAGCGCCAGTTTCTGAGGCAAATCGCCGAACAGCTGGTAGAGCCTTACTCTCAGGGCTTGGCATCTATGTCGCCTACGACCGCCACATGCAGCCCGTCGCGTGCGAAAGCGGCTTTGTGGAAGGCGCTTAGATCGGAGGGCGTTACGCTAGTCAGCCTCCCTTGGGCGGTCTCGAATACGGATGCGTGCGTAGATTCCGCGCCGCCAGGCCAGCTCGGCGATCGCATGAGGTTCGCGCTCATTGGCAATGATTTCGGAGAGAAGCTGGGCGCGTATGCGGTCGAAAAGTGCTGGTGTAGCCGGATGCGGGTCCCGCCGCCGAGAATGTCGGCCAGCAGTCGAGCGCCGCGGCCCCGCACCAGGGACCGCCCATGAATGACTCATGCGAGGCGTCTCAAGGCTGTCCGCGATCCAGCGCCAGATCTCCGCCTCGCCCGAGACGCGCAGAGCTGGCCGGTTGTGCAGGAGCCGTCGGCAATATCCGCCTTCCTCGTTCGGATGGGTAACGCTTGCGATACGGAGTCTTGACTTTGGCAGTCGCTCTGTGACATTACCTATATAAAGTTCGAAAGAAGGCGATATGGATCATGCATAGGTCACAGAGACCCGAATGAAGGCAACGTATAAACGCACCTATTCGCGCTACGCGATGGAAGCGCTTGGCCTTTTCGGTAAGACCATCCGGCTTGGCCGGATGCAGCACCGGTTAACCGCACAGGAGTTAGCCGAGAGAATCGGTGTTTCACGCAGCACCCTGCAGCGCATCGAGAAGGGCGATCCCAAAGTCGAAATCGGACTGATGTTCGAAGCTGCTGCCATTGTCGGTGTGAAGCTGTTCGATGCCGACGGCAATGGCATCACAGCCCTCACAGGCCGCATGGACGATCGCATCGCGCTGCTGCCGAAGCACGTCTACAAGGCCGGCAAGCAGATCGTCGATGAGTTCTAAGGTCCCCAAGTACGACGAAGCCTATGTCTGGGTCTGGCTGCCGGGCGAGACCGCGCCGGTTGTCGCCGGGCGGCTATATGCCCATGACGGACTCGTCAGCTTCAACTATGGCAGGAGCTTTCGTGAACTGGGAAGCGCGATCCCGCTTTATCTCCCGGAACTGCCCCTGAAGGCAGGCGAATTGCCTTTGCTTCCTGGCCTAACCATGCCGGGATGCATCCGCGATGCTGCCCCTGATGCCTGGGGACGACGGGTTATCCTAAACCGCAAATTCGGTGTGAAGGGCGATGAAATCGCGCGGCTCGATATTTCAGAACTGACGTTCTTGCTGGAATCAGGCTCGGACCGCATCGGCGCGCTCGATTTTCAGTTTTCGCCAATGCATTACGAGCCGCGCGCACTGGCCAATGCCACTCTCGAAGAGCTTGTCCAATCGGCGGAGCGGGTAGAGAAAGGTATTCCGCTCACCCCCGAATTAGATCAGGCGCTGCATCACGGCAGCTCGATCGGCGGCGCAAGGCCAAAGGCGCTGATCGAGGGTGACGCCGTCAAGCATGTCGCGAAATTTTCCTCGTCTGCCGACCTTTACAGCGTCGTCAAAGGAGAATTCATAGCCATGCGGCTTGCCGCCTTGTGCGGCATCAGAGCGGCATCCGTCTCGCTCGTTCGCGCCGCAGGCAACGACGTGTTGCTCGTCGAGCGATTCGACCGGATCAAGGTCACGGGCGGCTGGCAACGCAAATCCATGGTCTCAGCGCTGACGATGCTCGCGCTCGATGAGATGATGGCGCGTTACGCCAGCTACCAGGATTTGGCGGAGATCATTCGCCACCGATTCACCGCGCCGTCGGAAACTCTGCGCGAGTTGTTCAGCCGCATTGTCTTCAACATACTTTGCGGCAACACCGACGATCATGCCCGCAACCATGCGGCATTCTGGGACGGCGCTAAGCTCACCCTCACGCCTGCGTACGATATTTGTCCGCAGGCCCGCAGTGGCCAGGAGGCCAGCCAGGCCATGCTCATCAGCGGCAATAACCGCATGAGCCGGATAGCGTCCTGCCTTGAAGCGGCGCATCACTTCCTGCTCAGCGCGCCGGAAGCTCTTGCGATTGTTGAAGGCCAGCTCCGATGCATTGCGGAGAATTGGCCGCGTGTCAGCGAGGAAGCTACGCTATCCGGCACAGATCGCAATCTGTTCTGGGGCCGACAGTTCCTCAATCCCTACGCTTTTACGGCGCTGGAAGGAAGCGCCGACGTTCTCCGCGCTCTGGCTGACGAACTACGCAACAGTGTTCACGCCTGATCCGGCGCTGGATTTCGGACAAGCTCGGCAAGCGCAAGACGCCCACAATATCGACAACCCTTGCCGTGCCAGGACGAAGATTGAACAAACGGCTCTTCAACAGTGACAACGTGCACTGCGGAGAGATGTGGAGCTGACACCGCAAAAGCCCAAGACGCGCGACTTCCCGCGATACAACTCCACATAACTGAGCGTCTACAAGCGGTGCAGCCAGCCAAACATCCAGCCATCAAAGCGATGATCGTCTGATCTTTTGCCGATGACATCACGTCGGGGAAGCCTTGTTCGAGCGCTTGCCGCTTCATATCGATACCGGCCTGGGCGTAGCGCATCGTTAGTTCAGCCCGAGTGGCCTGGCCATCGACTGATGGTGGCGATGTCAACACCCGCCTTGACGAGGTGGATGGCCGTCGTGTCCCGCAAAGGGCGATGATGGATGCTTTTTTCCGCCATGGTGGTTCCTTCGCCCGCAGCCATGTGTGCGCAGCAAGTATGGAACACCGAACCGGGTGAGCAGTGTGGGGCGGTCGTTGCTTTGCTCAGCGGGACAGGGCGATACCAGACGAAGGTCACAATCGAAGATTCAGGATCCCTGAACTCGTGCATCCGTATTGAACATCAGCGAAAACAGAGCGTAATCCCGCTGTCCAGAAGGCGTGCGGCGGACGATACGCGCCAGGACGCTCTTGATTTCCGGGCTCATCGAGATATTCGACAGGTGCCACCCACGCGCCCTCTTGAAGGGAAGTGTCACCACCAGTTGCAGCGTATCCTAATATTCGGGGTGCTCCGAAATCAGGAACCGCGCAAAGGCATCCATCGCCGCCAGCCTTGCATTGCGGGTCGCAACTGCCACGCTCGACCTCAAGTGATGTGAGAAAGCTGCCCATCCTGTCGGTATTGATGTCGGAGACCGCTTCTTTCAAGAATATCTTCCCGCTCTCCCGCGGCATGAGCCCGTGGCATGCTTCGGCCCAATGCTGTGGATTGATGTTTCTTCATGCCACAACCTCGCTGACGAGACCGCCGAAAGCCCCTTCAAAGCGGTCGGTGGCGATCTCTCGCAGCTTTGGAAGGTAGTGCATTGATTTTTCGTGGAATGGGGACCCTGTTTAAAGGGTGATTTTCGTCCAAACGGGACCCTTTAACGATGGGGTCATCAAGATGCCTCCGGCTTGATCGGAGGCATTTGTGTTTTGGATGTTGGTTTTAGAGACGATTGCAAAGATACGTCGGCTGTCGCTGGTCCAGGGGAAGTCGATCAAGGCGATCTGCCGTGAGCTGAAGATCTCGCGCAAGGTGGTGCGCAAGGTCCTGCGTTCTGAGCAGACGGAGTTCCGCTACGAGCGCAAGCACCAGCCCTATCCCCGCATGGGAGCTCGGCGTGAGACGCGGGACCGGCTGCTGTCGGCGAATGCGGCCAAGCCGCAGCGGGAGCGGCTGCCGGTCGCTTCGACGGCTTCCACTGCATTCCCCCGTCGGTGTCGAAGACCTGCACGGTGCGCTTCGACAACAACAAATACTCGGTGCTGTCGAGTGCCGTCGGTCGGCCCGTCGAGATCCATGCTTATGTCGATCGGATCGCATCCGCCAGAGGATGGCGTGGTCGTGGGAGAACACGTTCGCTCCTTTGGCCGCAACGAGGTCGTCTACGATCCCTGGCACACGGCGCGCGCCGTTCCTTAGCTGGGTCGTGCGGTCGGCAATGGAGAAGGTGCGGCGCAGCTCAAGGCGGTTGATGACGTCGACCGGCAGATGGTGTTGATCCTCACCTGGGTGCTGACCGACGGATTGAGCGCGGTCGAGGCCGCCTGTCAGGAAGCCATCGAGCACGGTGCATCGTCGGCGCCGGTGATCCTCAACATCCTGGCCCGCAGCCGCGATCCGGCGCCGGGCACGATCCTTTCCATTCCCCAAGCGCTGAAGCTAGCTCACGAGTGTCGCCGACTGCACCCGCTATGACAGTCTCAGGAGGACAAACAGCCATGGAACGCACCGAGGTACTGGAACTGATGGGAGCGCTGAAGCTCTACGGAATGCGCAGAGCCTATGACGAGATCATGGGCGCGTCGCCATCAAGCGACGGCACGAGCCGCCCAGGATTGTCGGTGATCTCTTGCAGGCCGAGATATCGGAGAAGCAGGCCCGCTCCATCAAATACCAGTTCGCTGTCGCCAAGTTGCCGCTGGCCAAGGACATCGACGACTTCGACTTCGCCGACACGCCGGTCACCCCCTGATGCGCGATCTCGCCCGGCCGCGCCTTCGTCGCCGATCAGCGCAACATCGTCCTGGTCGGCCGCCTTCACGGGTCACCCAACTCGCGCGGAAGGTCGACCGCATTGCGACGGGCGCGTGTCGACTTCCCAACAATGTCAGACAGGAGACGCAACGCTATCGGAGCGATCGCATTGCCCGAAACGATTTTCCCAGTTGGCACGACAATTGCGGTCCTATGCGCAAAAGCAAACTAGACCTGAGAGCCGCACCGCATGAATGTAGCCTCCCAATATCTGCCGCTTGTGGCGCATCACGAAGCCGGGCACGCGGTGGCCGCCATCGTTTTGCACCGTCAGACGTTCGACGACGACCGTGAACTCCCTGCTTTCTCAAGTGTTAGTATTTACCCCGACGCCGGTGACGGAGAGTGCGGTGGTGTTGTCGAAGGCGCGGGTTTTTATTCAGCGCAAGGATTCACCTCGAAGCGAAAGCCGATTTTCGAGGACGATATGGATCGATGTTTGGAACGCGATGATGCGATCCGGGAGATAGTTGCGTGTCTGGCAGGTCCTTTTGCAGACTCCGCATTCGAAGGCTATCTGGACCCGCGCGATATGGCGATGAATGCGTCCGATGGGAATGAGGGGAGCTGCGACTACGCGGATGCCAAGCGAATCTATGGTGAGTTGCGGTTCCTGATGCCGCGCCGCCCCGATTGGGGGCGGATCGAAGATTGCACGGCCCGGCTAGTACTCGATCACTGGTCGGCCATCGAAGCATTGGCCGCGCATTTGCTGGTCAAGCATGATCTCCAATTCGATGAGGCTCTGACGATTGTTGCGCCGCATCTTCCGCCCATGCCAGCAGCTACGCCGCCAGAGCGTCATCCGCAGCCTGCTTGATCAGCCATTCGATGTGATTTGACCACATCTGCAACACCTCGCGCTTCTCCTTGACTTTGCTATAGAGATTGTAGATTTCGCCAATGTCTGTCAAGGACGCCGCCTTGTGATTCAGTATGTGCTCGATGACGTGTGGCAATACCTGCCGCCTGCCGAGATTTGTCGCGAGCGTCCTGCGCAGATCGTGAAGGGTCCAGTTCTCCAAAGCCACCCCGTCAGTATTGACCTTGCCGTCTAGAGCCTTCTTGCCCTTCGCGTAGCCTGAGAAGTGGCTTCTTTCGTTGCCCCTCGCAGGGAAAAAAACGTGTCATTGGTCTTCGGTACCGTCTGGGGGACCGACACCGCCAGTGTGGGCAGCGGAATAAGCGTAGGCTCTTCGTTCTTCGTGCGGTCACCCGATAGTTCCATGTTCCGGCTTCAAGGTTGAGGACCAACGCATCGCGGCAACTTCCGTACGCCTCTGTCCGGTCAGAATGAGCAGCTTGACGATGGAGCCGAACGAATAGCCGATATCGCCCGGTTCGGGCTCACAGCCCGTTCATATAGCCGCCAGTTCGGCATCGTTCACCACTCGCTTGCGCTTGACGATCGGGGCCGGATCCGGATTTTCCAATCCCTCGCGGGGAAACCGCGGATGAGCCGTTGCGGCGGTTTGCGACACCAGTTGAAAAATGCCCGCATACACCAGAAGGCCGTGTTAGCCGCTTGCGGGTGACCCCCGGCGACGATCTTCTTGGTGACGTTAGCAATGTCGGTGTCGATCACATGGTGGATAGAGCGACTCCCGAGGGCAGGCACAAGATACCGGTTCAGGCTGGCCTCGACCAGTGCGGTGTTTTGAGGGTCGTTACTCGGCGGCCTGGAGGTGACCGCCATCGCCGTCCTCGGTATCGTCAGCGCTGATATGCGCCTGATCGGCAAGGAAGGCTGGCAGTTCCGATGGAGCTATGCTGGAATTTGGGTGACGAGGCTGATCAAGCGGCGCTCTGCGGCTTCGTTTCGATGACCTGGATTCCGTCCAGGAACCTGGCACCTGCGATGAGTTTCGGCAACTGATTTTGTCCTTTCAATCGTCGCCACTTCCTGGCCGCGGCCAACAGCTTGAAGACCATCAGCTGGGCGGTTTTCGAGGATAGCGAGCCCTTGGTACGCACCGTGCGATAGCGAACGGTTGCAAAGACGCTTTCGATGGGATTGGACGTTCGCAGATGATCCCAGTGTTGGGCGGGGAAATCGTAGAGCGCCAGCGACGCAATATGATCTTTCGTCAGGCAGTCGACCGCCTTGGCATACGCCTCGGCCTCCATCTCGATCGCATGCGCAAGCAATTTGCGCGCGCCGCTGCGAAGTACATCCGTCAGGGTATCATCGATTTCGTCGGGCTGACGAAGGCGAACAATGTGTTGATAGTCTCGTTCATGGCGTATCACTCTCCTTGAGAGGTACTGGCAGGCTTCATCACCCGCCTCGATACGCCGCTCTCCTCAAGCCGCCATCATCCAGTTTCCGCCATGGCTCCCCCTGATTGATCCGCTTCACCTGTGCAACTGCACAGGCTGCCCTAGCGGGGAGATTGGCCTCCAATGGCGAAAGCTTGCCGCAGGAGACCCTCCGATGACCGTGCCTATGGCGCCGCCGCTACGACAACTTGCCGACAAGCAGCGTGCGATCCACTGCCGCGCTACTGCGCCTTCAAGGGACGTCTGGATCGCGACGCAGGAGCCGATGACTGTTACGGGATCAATTCCAGGTCGCGCTGGCCGTCGCTGTGCCAGTTCGACGGTCTGGTGGCAATTTGGGCACATCTTCTGTCGCCGACAGTGGCGATGGCTGACGCTTCAACGAAACGGGGTCTTCGACGTCTGCTGCCTACGCCGATGCTTTGCGAAGTGGCATAATGTTTCGACGCACGCAGGCGCGGGCAGGGGATGTCAGTCATGAATCTCCTGACTGGCGCGGATCAGGCCGATTGGCGGGATGAAAGATCATACGACTACACCGCTGGCCTGACGCTGCGGGAGTGGGCTTGGGAGTTCTTACGCCGCAATCCAGCGTTCCAGCGCGATCTGACCGCTGCGCGCCAGCATTGCAAGACTTGGTCTCTCCAATCCTTTCTCGATATGGTCGCGTCGGCCGGCGACCTGTCACGCTGGGGTGTTCTGTTTCGCGGAGTCTTGTGGCCGCGCTTCGGTCGTATTCTGGTGTCCGCTCTGGTGCGTCCATGTGCTGCCGGTCATTGCGGAACGGTTGCCTGCCTCGTCGCCGACACCGCCGTTCGAACTCTCGGCATTGCCCTGTCGTGCAATCGTCCTGCTGGCGCCCGACAAGAGCCAGCATGTTCTTCTTCGCAATGCGGACCACGCGCTGCAGCTCGCCGTCTCGGGCGCGAATATCCTCCACCCTGTTTGCCTGCATACGCAAGCCATCTGGCCCGCGGTGCTTTTAAAGCATCGACTGAGGGGACTGGAGTGCCTCAATGCTCTCAGTCTAGGGCAACAGTTGCCCCCCCGCTTGTTTGCGCCGGAAAAGCGCGGCGTTCGTTTGTCCTTCGTTCTTCGTGCGCTCGACGGTTCGCTCGCCGGAGCACCACATCGCGAGCTCGCCGAAGTTCTCATCGGTCAACGGCGCGTCCATGCCGACTGGGCGGATCCTCGCGATCATCTGCGCGACCGCATCCGTCGGGCCGTCTCGCGTGGCCGCGCGCTCATGAATGGTGGCTACAGAGATTTCCTAATTTGAAAAGCGACAGTCCGCGCTGTGCGTCGGTGGATGAACGTTCGCTCGCAGCTGTACCCGTCACCAACAGTTCGCCCGCCGACAGGACTGCATGGCGCCTTGCAAGTGCGCTCTGGTCTAGCTTGTCGATGCCGAAAATGAGATGGGCGAGGGTGCCAAGGCGGTGGTTCATTAGGGCCGGCCTCGACCTGGACGCACATCATTGGTCGGAAAGCGGCGTGCACCGCAATGTCGCCATAGCAGCCAAGATCCTTTGAGTCCGGACCTGCAGTCCTGTTGGACCGGCGGGTGCAACAATATGGAGGGATTTGAGGCCTCACACCGTTCCCTGGTCGACAGCTCGGTCAGACATAGCACCCACCGCTTGATTATGGAAATGGTGTGCCTGGAGTGCAGCGAGTAGCGGCTTGCTGCGCACTGTCCTAAGAATAGCAGTCATGACCCGTCTGGGGTTCTGCAACACGACGATTCAACCGCTTGGGCATTGTCGCATATCCCACAATGTAGAATGCGCAACAGGGCAAAAGCTGATCCATCGGCGGTTTATCAATGCTTTTTGGCTTGGCACGGCACATGCAACGCAATCGGCAAAAGGCGCACGAACTGAGTGGCCCATCGGCCCTAGGAGCGCTGATTTATGCCCTCCCAAGGCATGTCCGGCCCGGCAGCGAGCTCAGTCTCCTGCCGGGCATCCGTGTTTCAGGTCAACGGCGTTTGGAACTTCCAATTAGGTGGCGGCATTGACCGCAGGCCGCCCCCCGGTGGGGCGGAGAGACAGTGCAGCAGGTTTCAAATCCCGCCCATGCAAAGATATTTCATTTCCAGATAGTCCTCGAGGCCATGACGGGAACCCTCCCGCCCGATGCCGGATTGTTTGATCCCGCCAAACGGTGCCGCCTCCGAGGACATGCGTCCCGTGTTGATGCCAACCATGCCATATTCCAGAGCCTCTGCCACACGCCAGACCCGCTTCAGGTTTGAGGCATAGAAGTATGCGGCGAGGCCGTAGATCGTGTCATTGGCCTCGCGCACGACCTGATCCGCATCGTTGAAGCGAATGATCGGCGCGAGCGGCCCGAATGTCTCCTCTTGCGCGACTGCCATGACGCTGGAAATCTCGGTGAGGACCGTGGGTTCGAAAAACGTGCCATTCTTGCCGATACGCTGGCCCCCGCATCGTATTGTGCCGCCTTTCGCAATGGCATCTGCGATGTGAGACTCGATCTTGGCCAGAGCATGCTTGTCGATGAGCGGTCCGATGTCCACTCCGGCATCGAATCCGTCGCCAACCGACAAGTGCCGGATTCTTTCCACGAATTTCTTGACGAACTCATCGTGAACGCTCGATTGGACGTAAATGCGGTTCGCGGAAACGCAGGTCTGGCCGGCATTGCGGAACTTCGCCTGGACCGCACCGTCAACAGCACCGTCAATGTCGGCATCATCGAAGATGATGAAAGGTGCATTGCCGCCGAGTTCAAGGCTGACCTTCTTGATCTGGTCAGAGCACTGACGCATCAGCAGCCGTCCGACCTCCGTCGAACCGGTGAAGCTGATCTTTCGAATCTTGGAATTGGTGCAGAGTTCACGGCCCACGCGATCACCTTCGGACGCATAGATCAGGTTGACCACGCCATCGGGAAAGCCGGCCTGATGGGCGAGGGCGAACATTGCGCCAGCCACAAGCGGCGTCTGTTCAGCGGGCTTGAGCACGATTGTGCAGCCCGCAGCCAAGGCCGGCGAGATTTTGCGCGCCACCATGGAGGCCGGGAAATTCCATGGCGTGATCGTGCCAACAACGCCGATGGGCTGCTTGATCACTAGCATTCGGCGGTCTGTCGAGGGTGCCGAGATCGTCTCCCCATAGACGCGATTGGCCTCCTCGGCATACCATTGCAGATACGCCGCCGCATGCGATACCTCTGAAATGGCTTCGGCAAGCGGCTTGCCCATTTCCGCAGTCAGAATCGCGGCGAGATCGCCTGCATGGTCGATGATCAGCTGATGCCATCGCCAAAGAACGTCGCTACGTTCTCGGGCCGTCAACGCGGCCCATCCCGACTGCGCAACATAGGCCTTGTCTACCGCAGCACGTGTCTCCTCCACGCCCATATCGGGAAGCTCTGCCAAAACTTCGCCGGTCGACGGATTGACGACCTCGAACGTCTTATTGCCAACTGGTCTGCCGAGTGCCGGCAGGCGGTCGATGGCTCCAAACAGGTGCGGGGATTTCAGGCGACGGATCATCGGCAGGCACAGGGGCAATACCGGATTCCTCCTCAACGCAGCGAACATCCAGGTCGACGGGCCGTCAGTGTGTATTCTGCACCAGTGGGTTCGTCGTAGGGCCTCGGCAAAGCAGCTGGTAGACCACGCTAGCCCGATGAAAAGACAGCAGTTTCGTTAGTTTGAGTGCCCGCGGTTCATCAATTGATGGATTAAGCAGTCGGATGTTTGCTTCATCCACCATGCCTGCTGGTGGCGTGCGACTGAATTCTGCAAAAAGGCGGCATACATGCTGAGGAGCGCCATTTCGGCGAGAGGCCGCCGGACCGCCAATGCCGCGCAAGGTCGGCGAAAACGACTCCGCGCGTCTGCATGATCTGCTTGGCCCACGGGCCTCCAACGCTCTTCCCACGAGAAGCCCCGATGAAGAAGGAAGGTGTGATGAGTTTCTTTACTCATCCTTGCCGCCCAGCGGCGGGCCGACCACCAAAATGGCGGGCTCGGCCGAAAGCAGCTTTTTGGCCGCCGCCTTGACCTGTTTGAGCGTCACCCGACCGATGCTGCGGGCGCGACGCTGGTTGTAGTCGACGTCGGCCTTGTGAATCTGCAAATCCAGGAGCCGGTCTGCAATCGAGCGGGTCGAGCCCAGTTGGTCGATGGCATAGGCGCCGATCAGGTGCTTCTTCGCCGCCTTGAGCTCGGCCCCGGTCGGTCCTTGCTGCGCCATCTGCTTTACCACATCTCGCACGATGCTCAGTGTTTGGGCAGCGCAGTCCGAGCGTGTCTCTGTCGTAACCAGAAGCGAGTCAAGGGTTAGTTCAGAGCTGACGTGATAGGCAAGGCCGCGTTTTTGACGTACCTCCTCGTAAAGGCGGGAAGTCAAGTATGAGCCGCCAAGGATGTCGTTCAGCAGCACGGCCGCGTAGAAATCCGGCGCGCTAGGCTTCACGCCAGGCCAGGCCAACGTCAGCGAAGTCTGCGGCAGGTCGTAGTTCTCCTCCACCAGTTGACCGAGTTTCGGCGCGACATCGTAGACGGGGACGAGGGTTTGTTGCTCAGGCAAATCACCAAACAGCTGGTCAAGCCTTTCCCTCAACGTGTTCGCGTCAATGTCACCCACCACGGCAATATGGAGCCCGTCGCGAGCGAAAATGGCCTGGTGGAAGGCGCGGAGGTCGGACGGCGTGATGCCGGGGAGGCTCTCTTTTGTGCCTTCTCCCGGCCTTGAACAAGGATGCGCGCCATAGATCGCGCGCAGCCATGTGCGCTGAGCGATGGCGTTAGGGTCTCGCTCGCTGCCGACGATGCGGGAGACAATCTCGGCGCGGACGCGATCGATCGGCCCCTGCTCGAAGCGCGGCGCGTTCAGCGCGAGCCGAAGCAGGCCGAACGCCGCGTCCTGCTTTTTGGAAAGCATGCACATCGATCCGTAGATGTCGTCGCTTTGCGCGTCCAAACTCATTTCGGCGCCGGCATGGTCGAGCTTCACCTGGAAGGCACCGCTGTCGTAATGGCCAGCGCCTTCGATGAACAGGCCGGCCATCAGTTTGGCCATCCCCTCCTTCCCGACCGGGTCCTGCTTGGTGCCGCCCTTGAAGGCAAAGCCGATGTTGACGATTTCCACTGTGTGGTCCTCCACCAGCCAGGCGATGATGCCCTTTTCGGACTTCACCTCCTGGATGTTCATCGCAGCATGGGGCCGAGCGCCGAGCGTCATCTCTTGATTCTCCGTCTTGGGCAAGAGATAGCCCGTGGTCGAACGGTCGAACGCGAGATAGCGGGCGGCAACTGCTTTGATTTGCTCGGGGGTAACCTTGCGGATGCGATTCGGCCGTTCCTCGACATCCTTCACGGTACCGCCGGTGGCCAGCGTCGAGCCGTAGATGCTGGCGAGCCAGTCCAGGTTGTCTTCCGCAAAGATCATATTGAGCAAATAGTGGTCCTTGGCCTTGCCTAGTTCCTCGTTGCTGACACCATCCTCGGCAATGCGGGCAACTTCGGCAGCGGCCGCCGCTTCGAGATCAGCCAGCTTGGCATCGCCGCGCGGTGCGCCATAGATGGCGAACTTGGTGTCGTCGAGCACAGTGCCCTGGAAATAGACGCGGGCGCTGGAAGCGATACCTTGCTGGACAGCGAGCGCCTGGTAGAGCCGGCCGCGGTTACCGCCGCCGAGAATTTCGGCCAGCAGGTCGAGCGCTTCGGCCTCGCCCGGCTTGGCGGTGTGGTAGGACGGCACCACCCACTGCGTCGAAAAACTGGGCACGCTGACGCGGGCGTCTGAGAGCGTGACGGTGCGCCTGGTGTTCTGCTCGGGCTCAACCGGCCGGATGCGCGGCGGCAGGTCAGGTCCGCGCGCCACCTTGCCATAGGTCTTTTCGGCCAGCGCCCGCACCGTGTCCGGTTCGACATCGCCGGCCACGATCAGCACGGAGTTGTTGGGCCAGTAGTACTTTTCATAGAAGACGGTGGCGTCGACGCGGTTCAGCTGCTCGATCTCCTGCATCCAGCCGATGATCGGGATGCGATAGGGGTGGTTCTGCCACAGCGTCGCGTCGATCTCCTCATGGAGAACGTCCTGCGGGTTGGTGTCGGTGCTTGAGCGGCGCTCCTCGATGACCACATCGCGCTCGGTCTTGACGACATCGTCGGTCAGGATGAGGTTTCGCATTCGGTCGGCCTCGAAGCTCATCATCAGCTCGAGCGCCGACGGCGCCACTGTCTGATAGAAGGCGGTGTAGTCGGAGGAGGTGAAGGCGTTGTTGGAGCCGCCGATCTCGAACACTGCGCGGTCGAATTCGCCGCCCGCATGGTTGGTCGTCGCCTTGAACATCAGATGCTCGAAGAAATGGGCGATGCCGGATTTGCCCGGCGGCTCGTCGGCGCTGCCGATCTTGTACCACACCATGTGGGTGACGATCGGCGCCCGGTGGTTGGGAATGACGACCACCTCCATGCCGTTGTCGAGCACGAAATCCCTCGCCTTGCCGTCCTCCCATGCGACGGGGATCGGAGCCGGCCCCGCGCCGACCAACTCGGACGCAACGGACGTCCTGCGAAGCCCATGAGTGCGGGGCTTGCTTGGTAGTTCTGGTAGGGAGAGTGGGGTTATGGGCTGCGTTCCTGGCAAAGTGATCTGTTCCTCATTTTGAAGGATCTATGTCTCCCGAACGCCTATTGGGAGAAAGTGGATCGGCACGCGACGCCGAGCCACATGAGCCGTCAGCGTGTTGCTGGGCCTGACGCGAGCCTCATCTTTGGATGCGTCCGGGAAACTTTCGGCATGGTGAGGCCATGGGAAGTCTGCTCGTTATCCATTGGGTGTTTGCGGATACCTGAGCATGCCCCGTGCCAAGTAAGAAAGCCCCGATTCGCAAGGTTTGATCCAACCTTGATACTTGCGATATCCGACATTGTCGGGCATCCGACAGAAAGCGCCTTTCGCCGGCGCGCCGGCTATGACGCTCGCCTCCTCCGGCGTGACGACGATCCTTTGGCGGGCGCCGCGCACACCGATCTGCCCGCCTATCAGCACCGCGACATCGAAGGACAGCGCGATCGTGACTGGATGGGTCTTACGCAAACATGCAGCAGTGCCACCGCGATCAGGACTTCATCCGCCCCACAAAGACCCGAGCGCGAGGGACGACGTGTAAGGCTAATGATGCCGCGCATAAAGAGGTAAGGTCCCTCGTCGTACCGGCGAGCCCCTTCGCTGGGTCTCGCGAGGGTCTGGTTTGCGAACGTCGACCGACAGCATCACGGCATGGGCGGCCCCATCGGTAGGCAAGCATTGACCGTGCCATCAGCGTTGAGGCAGCGCAGAGCCCAATTTCCCGGTGCCAGCCGGTACGTTGGAGCTTCAACTGTGGCCAGCCAAGCGGGCCGAGGCCGTGAAACTCCTGATACCCTGGACCGTCCGGATTGCAACGCACGACGCCTTGGTCTCGCGCCAACGTCCATTGACGCTCAGCGAAGCATCATGCGGACGAGCTGGGAAAGCTTGGCCGGGCCGGCGCCTTCCCAGGCGCATGGGACGCGCGACGACCCATGTGGACCTTGGATTTCACTACGCACTTACGCTGCTTTGGCCTTGTCAGCAGCCTGAGCATAAAGCGTGCTCAGCTTTCAGGGCGAGCCTCTTTCATGTTGATAGCATCTGTCGTCATTCAGGATCGCCCCATTTTCGCATGCCGCTTGCAGCTTTCAGACTGTTGTCAGCCAGGGCCGCCATAAAGGGTCTCGTTTAACGCATTCGGGAGGCTTCATCACTCGACCACATTAATTTCGGGCGGTTCGCCGGCGCTCCGAATGGCACTTAACACCAGATCCTCTCCAAACCCGTGATGATCCAAGAGGAAAACGAAAAATCCCTAAATCATAAAAAAGCACCGATACGGTCGGCTCCAGGCTGATGAAATTGCGGTCTCACTGGCCACGCACGATACTTGCGATGGCGATGGCCATTGCAAAGGCCGGTCAAGCACCCAAGACGCTGACAAGCACGCCTCCGACCAAAGCTCGATCGTTGGCAGCCTTTCTAGCCGTATACTTGGGGCATTTTGGGACGGCGATCCGGACGCCGATTAAAACCTGCCGGTCGTCTAAATGGAATGGTTGGTCCGGGTCCTTACTGGACCCCGCCAACCCGATCGGGCCGGCGCACAGGGGCACCCAGACAATTGGACACGTCGCCTTTGCGCGGCGGCTTGCACTTTCTCGGATGGCCTTTTTTCTCCCCGGGCGAAATCGAGCGAGCGGTGAGGCGGAGCCTTCGATTTTGCCGATCATGTCGTGTCGCTTCGATCGAACTGCTCAGACGATGATAGCGGCATTGATTGCCGCGGCCGAAATGCGTTGTGTGAAGTACGATTTCTACGCCGTATACATACTGCCGTACAGTTCGCCCTGTCAGCAGCCTTGCCAGCAATCCGCCCTGTGTCCAACTGTCGTCGAATTCACCGGTGTCATTGAGGAATTCGTATGATCGCCTCGAAACCATCATTGCGACCGCGGGCGGGCGACGCAAGCTCTAGACTGCCACCGATCCGCTGGATAACCATGTTAGCGATATGTAGACCAAGGCCTGAGCCCGCAGCAGGAGTAGCACCACGACTAAATCGCTTTGTAAGCCCTTCGAGGTCGGGGAGGGGCACCACCGGTCCGGCGTTTGCAATAGCGATGGTTCCATCAGTTTGGACGGAAACTGTTGTCGGAACAGTGGGCAGTCCATGTATCAGCGCATTCTCGATCAGGTTACGAAGGAGGATCCCAAACGCATCGACATCCACTTTGCGCATCAAAGTGGTGCAGCCGTCGACGTTAAGATGCAGGCGTCCGGCATATTGCGGCTTTTTCCTCAGGTCGTCGATTTCCAGCCGAACCGATCGGACAAGATCGATCGCGTGATCCGCCATGCCAACCCCCGATTCGGCTTGAGCGAGCTGAAGCACTTTTTCGACAAGGCGGCCAAGGCTCGACAGCGCTTGCTCGATGCCGCGCGCACGCATTTTGGCCGACCCATTGGGAAGCTCGGCCACTAATCTCTGCATCTGAGCGATTGAACCTGCGATCGGCGTGCGCAGTTCATGCGCACTGTTTGCGGCGAACTCGCGTTCGGCCTCGAGAGCCGCCCGCAGACGATCGAGAAGCCGATTGACGGATGCCGCGATTGGAGCCAACTCTGCCGGGAAATCGCCCAAGTCCATTGGTGACAGATTGCCGCCGTCGCGCGATCCGATCTGCTGTCGCAGTACCTCGATTGGCCGCAGCGAGCGCCGGATCACGATCCACCAAACAGCTAAGCTAAAGGGCAGGAGCACGAGTGTCGGAAGGAAGACAAAAAGTGCGCCCTTCGCGATTGTGGTACGGCGGCCATCAAGCGGTTCGGCCAACTGATGATACACGCCGTCTTGGATCTCCTCTGTGTAGACGCGGTAATCAGCGTTTCCCCAAAAGCCGTTACTCAGGGGAGCATCAGGGAAGGGCTGCTGACCCTCTTCCGGTTCGGAAATAAGCACTACCCCGTACTTATTAATAACCTGCTCACGATAGGTCCCGTACTTTTTATAAGTTGGCAAGTGGTTATTGTATTGATCAACGTGTTTTCCATTCAAGACCTTGATCAGCTCTGGTTCTCTGTACTCTGCGCTCGCCTGGAGCAAGTCATCCGAACTTTCGTTTACATTATTGCAAAAAATGAACGCAGCAATGGTTGGGGCGGCGATCCAAACCAGGAGCGTTGCCCCGCCTAACCACGATATCAGCTTTCTCGTCATGCTGTTCGAGTTCGTCATGTGACCACGAGCCTGTATCCGGAGCCACGCACGGTTGCTATTCTATCCCCGCCGATCTTCTTGCGGAGCCGGCTGACATAAACCTCCACTGTGTTGCTCTCGAACTCCGAATTGAATGAATAAAGCGCGTGCTCGATCCTCCCCTTTGAAACGACCGAACCGGGCCGGCGTAGAAGGCAGTCGAGCACCGCCCATTCGCGTCCAGACAGGTGGACCTCCTGCCCGTCGCGGAAGAGGCGTCGCTCGGCTGCCTGTATGGAAAGCGTCCCAACCGAAAATTGCGGCTCCGGAAAATGCCCTTGGCGACGTGCCACTGCACGGATGCGTGCCGAGAGTTCCCCCAGATCGAACGGCTTGACCAAATAGTCGTCGGCGCCAGCGTTGAGCCCCTCGATGCGGTGCGAAATCCGATCGCGGGCTGTCAGAATGATGACCGGCGTTGTATCAAGCCCCTTGATCAGCTCCCGCAGATAGTCGATGCCATTGCCGTCCGGCAGGTGAACGTCGAGCAAAATAACGTCGTAGCCGGCCACAGCTGCATGACCGCGCGCTCCGGACAGGCCCTCGGCCCAGTCGACCGCGTGGCCACCAGCCACCAAATGATCGTGCACAGCACTTCTAAGGTCGTCGTCGTCTTCAATGAGCAGTATTCGCATCAGGCTGCCGAGCTCCGGTATGAGGGCAAGGCTCCTGCCTTATTGATCGAAGCTGACAGTAGGCTGAACCGGCGCCAGCGAATATCTGGGGGCTTTCAGGCTGCTGTCAGCTACAATTGCAAGAAAGGGGTCGTTAACAAAGCCAAACGAAGAGGCCTTATGAAACCCCTCCTGATCTCGGCACTTTTGCTCAATGTGACCACCGGCGGCTGTACACTGGTTGGCGGGCAATTCGACGTGGCGGTCAACGAATGGCAGCCGCGCCACGCGTCAATGTCCAGGCTTGAAACTGACAGGTGTCTTAAATACGAGGGCACCGTAGCGGGTGCCTCCAGTTATCGAACAGTGCCTAGCAGGTCAGAAGTGCACTTTGACCATAGGGGTCGTCCGTATTTTCGGCGCTCGCGAACAGAGTCGACGGTCAATCGATGCGCCACTGCCAGAGTCTGGAACGGTCAAGTGTTTGTTATCCCCCGTCCGGGCCATATTCTCTGCCGAGGACCAAGAAGGCCCTATTTTCGGTGCCCACGAACAGAGCCAACGGTCAATCGATGCGCCACTGCCAGGGTCTGGAACGGTCAAGTGTTTGTGATCCCCTGTCCCGGCCGTGTTCTCTGCCGAACTCGCCCTTGTAGTCGGCACACCAAAGATCGTTAGGGCGACAGCCGTTTGAAAGTGGTGTCCCCGTCGCCCTGTTGCGCCTGCGCTTGCGGCGCTCGACCATGCCGGCGGTCGAGCACGGCATGCACGGTCGAGATCGCGGGCCGGTGCACATCCGGATACAGCCGGGCCAGCCGCTCGCGTATCTTCGGCGCACCCCATGTCGGCTTGTCTTGCTTGAGGCGCACAATCAGCTTCTCGATTTGAAACGGAAGCTGATTGGCGTGGCGATAGGGCCGCCGCGATCGGTCCGTCAGCCCCTCCAGGCCGCTGTCGTTGTAGCGCGTGAGGATCTTGTAGCCGGTCTTGCGCGAGATATCGAACTCCCGGCAAAGCACCGCCATCTTCTCGCCGTCCAGCAGCCGGGCGACGAACTTCAGCCGCTCTTCCATGACGTTACACTCCTTCCAAGGCACCTTGCTCTCCTTGCAAAGGGCCGAAAGTGTAACCCATCTATCCGGAATGAACTGTCACCCATCTTTCGGGAAGGGCAGTCATGGCCAAGGCAACTGGAAGCCGAATTTTCTTTTAGAGTATGAATCAGCGCCGTCTGCCGAAAAGCGCGTCCACGATCTTCCCTTTTGAAACGACCGTGCAGGGCTGGGGCAGACGGTAGTCGAGCACCGCCCATCCGCGTCAAGTCAGGTAGACCTCCTGCCCGTCGCGGAAGAGGCGTCGCTCGGCTGCCTGTATGGAAAGCGTCCCAACCGAAAATTGCGGCTCCGGAAAATGCCCATGGCGACGTGCCACTGCATGGATACGCGCTGAGAGTTCCCCCAGATCGAACGGCTTGACCAAATAGTCGTCGGCTCCAGCGTTGAAGCCCTCGATGCGATGCGAAATCCGATCGCAGGCTGTCAGAATGATGACCGGTGCCGATTCAAGTTCCTTGATCAGCTCCCGCAGATAGTCGATCCCATTGCCGTCCGGCAGGTGAACGTCGAGCAAAATAAGGTCGTAGCCGACCACAGCTGCATAATCGCGCGCTTCGGACAGGTTCTTGGCCCAGTCGACCGCGTGGCCACCAGCCACCAAATGATCGTGCATAGCACTTCCAAGGTCCTTATCGTCTTCAGTGAGCAGTATTCGCATCATGCTGCCGAGCTCCGGTATGAGGGCAAGGCTCCCATCTTATTGGTCGAAGCTGACAATAGGCTGAACCGGCGGCAGCGAATTATTTGGGGAGCTTTCAGGCTGCTGTCAGCTACAACTTGCAAGAAAGGGGTCGTTAACAAAGCCAAACGAAGAGCCCCTATGAAACCCGTCCTGACCTCGGCACTTTTGCTCAATGTGACCCCCGGCGGCTGCATCAGCAAATTGATTTGGGAAACAGGCGCGCCGGTTCTAATGACCGACGCAGGCCGAGGTCTGGAACAGCTGGACCAGCGAACGGCGTCTTCGGTTTTTCAGGCAACAGCCACATGGAAGAATATGATTGGCTCGACCATGCGCCGAGCTTTGTCGAACGGATTGGTCGCGGGCGCACTACCACAGATTATGGCAGGTTTACGCCCTGGCCTTGACACCCGGGGTGATCGTCACCGGCGGAGCCGCGGCGTACTGATCGGATATCTAACGTCGCTGAGTCTCTCGTCGGTGCAGTGGATCTCTCGGCTTAGCCATCATGCAAAAAACGACGGTTCCGCGACACCACTTTTCAGGTCCGTGACACAGGCTTTGTGAGCCGATCTGTTGTTCTTACCCCAGGCTAATGGCTGAACAGCTCTGTCGCCGGCTCGATGCGCCAGATGGCGCGATGTTTTGAACCCTTTCACGAGGCGACGGCAGCAGCCGACCGGCTCTCCTATCGCGGCTCCCGCGATCCACACACCCAGCAAGGGAATCTACCATGGTAATGAAGGCACCGGTTGCCGACGCTAGGAATGGGTCGGTAGTAGATCGGCTGGTCGGCATCGACCTCGCTCGGGGCCTGGCTGTCTTCGGGATGTATGCCGCCCATCTCGGTCCCGACCCCGGCGAAGGAGGACTAGTCGGGTTTCTGATGGAACTAACCCATGGGCGGCCGTCGGCCCTGTTTGCCGTATTGGCCGGTTTTTCAATCCTCCTGATTACAGGTCGCAAGGCGCCGAAGTCGGGGATAGCCGGTAGACAGGCCATCGCCAGAGTCGCAATTCGTGCCCTTGTTTTGCTCGCGCTTGGCTCAATCCTGGGCTGCCTCGGTACCCAGGTCGAAGTCATCCTAGAATACTACGGAATTTGCTTCTTGTTGGTATTGCCGCTCCATCGGCTCAGCGCATATCAGCTGGGCTTGATCGCTGCCGCTACGGCATTAGTTCTCCCGCAAGTCCGTTCCTCCCTTCTGTCGGTTGCCCCCAACCTCCTCGACCCGGTCTTCAACCTCATGGTCAACGGCTACTATCCCGCGGTGACCTGGGTTCCTTTCCTCATCGCTGGCATGGCCATCGCGCGCCTTAATCTTAATACGCTAGCAGCGCATTGGCGCCTTGGTCTGGCGGGGGTCGCGCTGGCCGTGTTGGGCCATGGGGGATCCTTGCTCGCGCTGAGTTCCCGCGCTTTGACTGAAACCTCCTTGTGGTGGTCTGACGTTGACGGCGCTTTTGAGCCTTCCAAGTCGTCATTTATAGTCAAGTCGTCATGGATAGCCGCACCTCATAGCGAAACGACGCTTTCGATCGTGGGCAGCACCGGTTGCGCAATGATCATCTTGGCGGCTTGCATGCTCGCTGTGGATGCGCTCCCGCGTCTGCGAAAGCTGGTCTGGCCAATAATCGCAGTCGGCTCGATGTCTTTGACGGCCTATGTGCTGCACATTGCGGGAATAGCCTATCTTATGAAGATAAACATTTTCAAAGACGAGAGCCTGTCCACGCTCTTTGGCTTCGTTGTGGTTATCAGCACTTTTGCGGTGCTTTGGCTGCGCGTCTTCCAGCGAGGACCGATGGAAGTGCTGATGGGTAGGGTCGCAGATCTCGCGCGTCACATCCGCTGAGCACCGCCGCGCCCCGGCCTCCCGATCACATTACGGACAAGGTGGGGCTTTGTCCAAAGCTTGTTCGCGGCAGGGGAGGGTACTTCCTCCCACCCTGCCGCCTTGTTGATGGAAGCTAAAACGGTCGCGCAGGCGCTAGAGTTGCATCGGCATAATCAGCTTAAACTCGCGAAGTTAAACCCGCGGTTGGTCTATCTCGGCCCGCCTCACCTGAAAGGCTAAGGTATCCGTTTCGGTCAAGGGTTTTAGGGGCCATTTTCGCTGCGCCTTGAGGAGAGCGTTTGCTAGGATGAGGAGCTTTCGCAACAAGATGATGACCTTTGCGGGTTTGCCTGCCGCCTTTAGCGCCTGGTATTTTGCCTTGAGGTCGGGGTTGAAGCGCAGGGCGAAGGGCCGGGCATGTAGAGGGCCTGGCGAACATTGGCCCGGCCGCCCAGGCGCGGCCGCTCCATTTTGCCGAGGCCGGCGAGGCTTGCGGCCTTTGGTTCCGAGTTCCGGCATGTCGATGGTGAGTGTGCAGGCGGTGGCATCCGATGCGCCATATGCTGGTCAGGATTTCGCGGCGCTGGACAGCGTCGGGATCGGCTTTCATGAGGGTAAGCATCGTCTGATCGATATCGCTGAGTTCACGTGGATCTGCTTCCAGCCACTCGTTGTTGTGGCGCCTGAGCAAGGCAAGCGGTCAAGGTCTGGCTCTGGTGCTGGCTGCGGTGCGATCCCCGCACGGGCCAGGTGCCGATCGTGTCGACGATCCACCTCGCCGCGACCAGAGAGCTGCTACTCTCTTCCGCTGTTCATTCTGGCCTCTTCGCAATGAATGTCATAAAATCACCTGTCGCAATTAATGGTTTTTGATTTGGCTCCAGCAGCTGGCAGATATCGCCGAGAGTTCCGCAGAGAGCGTCGAAAGTTTTGGCCGCCTTCTTCCGCAGCCGCGCCTTGAGTTTTGAGCAGACCTGTCTTGATCGGGTTGAGATCGGGCGAGCATGGCGGCAGGATCAGGAGCCAGTGCCCTTTGGCCAACCAGTGGGCGGCGCGTACCTTGCCGACAATCTGGGGTTCCGAACCCGACAGTTGGTTTTCAACCCGACAGTGGCCCGCCTCAGAGCAGGCTACCGCCCTTCGGAGCAGGCAGAAGCTAATCGAGGTTCGCGGGTTCCGGTTTGAATGTGCAGGTCGCTGCGCGCCTGATCTTTCGGTCTGGCGGCACATGACAAAAACCCTCATTTTGGCCGACGATACCCGGTCAGGAGCGGGTATCGCAGTCGAGAAGCGACCCGAGCACGTCCACAAGATGTGCCGAGTTTGCAAGGTGTGTCATTGTTTCTGTCAACGTTCGAGCGACAGCGCACGACGAAACGTCTGGCATACGCCTCGTCTGGCACGCGCCTCGCATATGTTGCAGTTGCTGCTGGAGATCAGGCGATCGAGTGGGCCTTGCAATTTTCCGATTTTGATGCGCCTAAAGTCTCGTGTACAAATCAGGCTGGCGTGAATGGCCTGCCTAAGTTGCGACTTATTACAAAGGAATGGATATGGCGACTGGAACGGTGAAGTGGTTCAACAGCACGAAGGGTTTTGGTTTTATTCAGCCTGACAACGGCGGTCAGGATGTCTTTGTCCACATTTCCGCTGTTGAACGAGCGGGCCTGTCGACCCTTAATGAGGGCCAGAAGATCAACTACGAGGTGGAACAGGATCGCCGCACGGGAAAGTCCTCTGCAGGCAGCCTCAGCAAGGCTGGCTAACGGTCCGGGAAAGCCTTGGCAAGGTTCGTCATCGCCGGAACGCATTGACGGCTCGAAACCCGGGCCGGAGCATGCAAGTTAATGCCGCGGCAGGGATTGCTGGAGCCATCATGAATTACTCTGGAAATGAGGCTCTTGGACGGGAAAGGCGGGGCTCATCCCCGCCCTTTGATTCCGCGCAGATTGGGCCAACGGCTGCTGCGCGTCCGAACGACTGTTGATACGGATTTAGGCTGCGACCTTCTTGCGGGTCCGTTTCGCCGGCGCCGTGGCTGGGGCTTCCGGCTCTTTCGGTTTGCGGCCGAGTCCCATGGTCTTGGCCAAGGCGGAGCGCGCAGCGGCGTAATTCGGCGCCACCATGGGATAATCCGACGGCAGACCCCATTTGGCGCGATATTCGTCTGGGGTCAGACCATAGTGCGTCGCCAGATGGCGCTTTAGCGATTTGAATTTCTTGCCGTCTTCAAGGCTAATGATGTAGTCCGGTTCGATCGACTTTTTGATCGGGACAGCAGGTTTTTTTACAGGCACAGGCTCTTCTGCCGGTATGAGTCCAGCCGTGCCGTTTAGAGCCCCGTGCACTTGGGCGATCAGGGCAGGAAGCTCCCCCGCCGGGACGGGGTTGTTGGAGACGTAGGCTGATACAACATCGGCAGTGAGCTCGATGAGGATGTCGGTCTTGTGGGGTTCTTCTGTCATAAACTTCTCCGGGCAGCTTGAAACACAGTTGGGCGAAGTGTCGCTTCATAGTGGCGGTTGCCGCTGAAAGCAAATGGATCGACGGGTGCGCTGCTCCTCCACCATTGAAGTCTCGGCGACGCATCCCGTCATCGTCCATCGCTAAAGGCAGCGTATTGAATTATGGGAGCGGTCGCGCCCGCCCCACCATAGCGATACAGCAAGACAATCAAAAAAGCCGGTCTTTGCTTGGCCCCAAATCTTTTCTCCTTTCGTGAACGCTGAGCTGCCAAGCTGCTACAGTTCACCTCGCGGGGCAACCGTGCACAACACAGGAGTCGCCCGAGCGATACATTCTTCACTTGCCGCTTATCAGCGCTGGTGATTGCACTTTGCAGCCTGCCTCCGGACCCGCAGCGCTCACGCTGTTGGTTTTGCGCCTGCAGGCGTCGGAAGTCGGATCGCCGCAGCTAATTTCCTCAGGCGGACGAATTCAACAAATCGATTGTTTGGATCGAAGGCATCCACACCATCGATGCCTCTAGAATAGGATCCAGCTACAATCACCGTGCTGTAATGGCAGGGACGGCCAGCACAAGCGCGACACGATCCGGCGGGTCCATCGCTGCGTTACGTATTCATGGCTACTGCATCGGGCGCTCGGTCGACCGCCTTAAGCCAGGTCGCCGCATTGCGAGACGGTGACCGGCGAGGGAGAGGGCGCTCTGGCAACGAAGCGAGGCGGGTGGCCTTGCGGGTGGCCGCGTGATGTCATCCGGCTCTCCTGCCGATCTCTGCCGGCCAGATCTGGAGCAACTGTTTTGCATAGATATGGCTCTCTTCAGGGGGCCATCTATGATGGGAGCCGAGCGCGTGTTCGAGCCGGGGAACAGGCTGCGCATGCACTGTGCCCACCTATTGCGATCGTGCTAACCTTGGTTGTTTGGACTTGCCGTTAAAGGCAAGCGACAGATTGAAGTTATGCTGCACCATCTGATTGCCTGGCTCGTTTTCGAGAGCTCGCCGATACAGGGCCTGTGCCGCGTCATGCCGCCCCTCAATGTCCAAAATCACGCCCTTCGCATTCAATGCACGTACGTTTCCTGGGGCTGCAACCAAGACGCTGTCGAGCACCTCAACCGCTTCGTGCGGGCGCTTCTGGCCCACCAAGGCATTTGTAAGTCGTATCGCCGCATCAACATTGTCCGGGTGCTGCTTCACCTCATCCCGCAAAGCCCGCTCTTGAACATCCTGACCAACTTCGCGCAAAATGCGTTCGCGCATAGCCGGATCGATTTGATCGGCGCTGAGCAACTCGGGGGAAGATGTCTCCTGCACGGAAAGAGCCGGCTTTTGCCAGCTGGCGCAACCGCCCAAAGGCAGAATGGCGAGTACGGCAAAAAGAAGTGAGTTCCGGCGCAGAAACATAGGCGATGGAGAAACTGTATTACTATTCATGTTATCTCTCAGTTATCGGGGAGGCGCGTGGCGTTCAGTTAGGAAAGGTGGGACTACTCTAACAATCCGCTGTTCGATCCGTGCGGGAGTGTGACGGATCCTGCGGGGCGAATTGTAAAGTCGGAGGCGAGGTCTTGATAAGACAGCACGGCGAGATCAACCCCGTTTCGCGTCAGAAAGCCGCGGACGAAACGTCGGACATCCATCGACGTCAACAGAATAGGGCGGGTTTGACCCGGTTCTGCGTTCGAAAGGACCTGACGTATCTGTGATAGCATCGCTTCGCTTTGCCGATCCTCCAGTGCGAGATAGGGGCCTGCATCCGAATCTCGAACCGCGCCACGCATCACATCCTCGCTCTCGCGCTCGACGACCAGGGCGGACACGATGCCCTCCGTGTTGGCATGGCGGTGGCAGATCTGTCGCTTCAAACCAGAACGGACATATTCCGTCAGCAGGGCAACGTTCTGCTCACGCTCGCTCCATTCGGCCAATGCCTCCAACACGAGACGGGTGTGGCGGATTGGGATACCTTCCTCCAGGAGGCGGCGCAGAACATCGGCAATCCGAGGAATCGGCGTCGTGCGTAGCACCTCTTTCACAAGCTCAGAATATTCCTGCTCCATTCGGCCCAGGAAATGTCGGGTCTCTTGGATGCCCACCAATCGCGGTGCGTAGCGGGTCAACGCTGCATGGACGCGCAAGGCGAGGAGTTCGCCGGGAGCCCTATGCTCCGTGCCGGCGCCCGTAAGGGCCTTTGCAGGGGTATGTTCAACCGGGAGTGTGTCCGTTTTCGGCTCACGTCTAAGGGGGACACCGCTCGAGTCGACGTGCGCTACATCGGCTCGGAGCGCCATCTGGTTTGGATCTAAGGCGTCCTGTTCGACTGGCACGCCCTCGACATCAATTCGGAATTGCGATTCAGGCAGCTGCTCGTCAACCAAGACAGGGATGCGAGGAACGATAATGCCCAGATCGGCTGTGACCAGGAGCGAAACGCGCCCAATATGTTTTTGCAATTCGGCTTGATCGACCGCCTGCATAAGATCTGGCGCTAGAAAAAATGCGATCGGGAATTCCTTCGCAGGCGCGGCTTGCTTAGGCTCCGCTGCAGTTCCACCTTTCGCATCGGCAGTGCCGGCGCCCAGCACATCAGCCTTGACAATGCTTACCGCAGCGAACACTGCGGCCAGCATCAGAAAGACGGGGAGGGGAAACCCAGGAACGAACCCCATTACAACCAGGACGCCGGCCGCCAGTCGCAAGGCTCGAGTGCTGGCCGTGAGCTGACTGACCATTTCTGTACCGAGGTTGATCCTCGCCGTCCCAGTCACACGGGTGACGATGGTCGCCGCAGTAATGGAGAGCAGAAGGGCCGGAATCTGCGATATCAATGCATCGCCTATCGTCAGCAGAGTGTAGTGATGCAGTACCTCGCCGAAGGACATGCCCTTGGAGAGCAGGCCGATCGAAATTCCACCCAGCATGTTGATGCAGATAACCACCAGCCCGGCGATGGAATCGCCCTTCACAAATTTCATCGCGCCGTCCATCGCGCCATAGAGTTGGCTTTCCTTCTCCAATTCGGCGCGCCGCCGGCGGGATTCGTTGGCATCGATGTGGCCGTTGCGTAGCTCTGCGTCGACCGCCATTTGCTTGCCCGGCAGAGCATCCAGCGTGAAACGCGCCGCCACTTCTGCCACCCGTTCGGCACCCTTCGCGAGGACCATGAATTGCACCATGGTGACGACCAGAAATATGACGAAACCCACCACGATATTGCCTGAAATGACGAAATCGCCAAAAGTATGAATAATGCTGCCGGCCTCCCCCTCGGCCAGGATCAGTCGCGTCGTTGCGACCGTGAGCGCGAGACGGAATACAGTGGAAATCAAAATAACGCCGGGCAAAGAGGAAAAATCAAGTGGAGTACTGACATACAGGGCAACCATCATCAGCAGTATGGCCAACCCCATATTGAATCCTATCAGGGCGTCGACCACCACGACCGGGATAGGCATGACCATCATCGCGACAGCCAGAAGCAGCATCAACGCAACCATTAAATCCGGGCTGGCCGGCGCACGCTTGATGAAGTCACGCAGGACGTTGGCCATCGAGACACCTTTGCAATCGGTTGAGACTTACTCTGCTGTTACGCCATGAAACGTGGCTTTCGAACTCCGAAGGCGCCTCAGCCTTGGCCAGCGCGTGACCCTGCATGAGAGCCACAAGCAGGCGCGAAATGGCTGGGCAGCAAATGTTTCCAACGCAGCCAGCTTGTCAGCACCGAGCGCGACAGGATGTTTGGCTGGCCATAGAGTGCTGCTTGATGGGGCCTGCGAGCTTTCAATATTGGAGAGCAGCAATGCGGCCATTCCTGCTCAGCAGCACACGGCTGTCCTCAATACGTTCGACCACCCATCCATCAGCCAAAATGGCGCCGACAAAATACTTCTCGCTGTCGATGACAATATATGGTTGGACCCCATGCCACACAGCTTCGACCGCGATTGCGGATGGCGCCTTCTCCTCTTTGATGAGCACTCCGTTCACCAGTGTTAGAGTACCCTTGGTGCGACGATCGAACGATTGCTGAAGCTTCTGCCAGCTGATGACCGATTCAGACGTGACGGTGCCTTCGGCGGTCACAACACCCTTTGCCGACCCAATCTTGACGTCGAGAAGACCCGCTCGATCGACTTCCTCCTGCAGCTCTTGGGCCGCTGCCTCCGTAAGTTCATTGTCAGCGCGGTGACTGATCGTTCTGGACGCGACTTCAGCCCGAAGTGAATTGGGGCTCGATCCACTTGCATTGCCAAGATAGGAGATCGTGCCTGAAAGCGCGCCGATCCCGAGTGAGCTGATTATGACCATGGCGAGCACACCGATCGGTAGGCGCGGTATGCCGGTCGAACCAGGCGGCTCTGCATCCTGCACGGACAAAGCAATGGACATCTCGCCTACGAGCAGGACGACAGGAAGGGGCACAACAACGGACTGGCCTGCGGCGATATTCCGGTTGCCCTCGATACTGAGTCCGGGTGCAAGCGCCTCCAGTTCGATCGACTTGCCAAGAAGAGTTACACGAAGGTGATGCGGTGCCAGTCCCTGCTCGACAAAGACCAAATCGGCATCGAAGCCGCTGCCGATTAAACACTTTTGAAGATCCGTCTTGCCGGTCAGACCGCAATAGTGCCCCGAACGCACTTCGAAACGGAGGGAAACGGCGTCATCCACAGAGCATCTCTCAAACAGGATAGAAGCCGCATGGCAATTGCCATGCGGCTCATTTCGGGACTACGTCGCGTCAATAAGGAGACGCGCTAGGGGGCAGTCTAAAACCCGCTTCCGACATTACGAAACGCGTTCGTCGGCGGCCTTCTTGATGGTCTGGAGATTGGTCGTTAGAGTGCGCAACTGGACACTCCTTTTCGTCGCCTCCAAGCTAACATTGGTTAGTTCCTGCACTTGCGCCTGAAAAGCAGTAGCATCAGCTCCGCTTGTATTGCCGGGAGTGCCACTGTTAGTTTTATCGGTATTGCCGGCGCTACTGGTATTGGTATTGCCTGATTTTTTATTATTATCAACTGCAGCCATGATCATTCCTTTTTCTGTTGGAGTTGTGCCGTCAATAACGGCCTGTATGACCTCACGCCGGATTTCCCGCGTCAGGCATCTTCTGTGTCATCCAAAGCTTCATCGGCCTCAGCCATCGCATCGTTCGCGAATTGGAACGCGAACGATCGCAGGATACTTTGGAAGGCTTCACTTTGTGCTGCAGACTGTGAGTTGTCTTGAAGTTGATCATTTGAAACGGTCCGGTTATCCGCCCGATCGTTCCCGCCAGCTGCCTTGCCATCATTCCCACCAGCTGGCTTGCCATCATTGCCATCAGCCGGCTTGCCATCACCAGAATGCTCGGATTTCGAATCCCCATGGCCCTTTCGGATCAAGGAAGTCCCGAGGTTGCCAACTCCACTCCCAATTGCTGCTATCATCAGGTACTCCGGCATTTGCCATTGGCGGCGACGTGTTAAAGGTTAGCCTCGATCAAGCTAAGGGCGGGAGCTTTCGAGAACCTGACGGCTTTTGACAAAAACCGGCCAGCGCAAAAACGTATGCTCTGCAGGATGTTGCTCTCGCATCGAACAGTCGACCACGATCTCGGCTGTTCGGCCAATCCCGCCGTCCACGCATGCCGCGACCGAATGGCAGCCGCAGCAGCTCGTTTGCATCCTCGATGCTGTGGTGTCGAACAGGAGACACGGTCCACGTG
Source organism: Mesorhizobium sp. M4B.F.Ca.ET.089.01.1.1 (assembly GCF_004022605.1). Lineage (NCBI taxonomy): Bacteria > Pseudomonadati > Pseudomonadota > Alphaproteobacteria > Hyphomicrobiales > Phyllobacteriaceae > Mesorhizobium > Mesorhizobium sp. M4B.F.Ca.ET.089.01.1.1. The sequence continues at coordinate 20,574 of NZ_RZOS01000002.1, read as the reverse complement.
CTGCATGACCGCAATGACCGTATTCTTGCTGGCTCCACGGGCGCACGCAACGAGCAGGAACTCGGTCTTTGCATCACCATTCTCTCGCCTGCACATCACGGCCCGGCGCGGTGAGCTCATTGGCTTCGAGAAGGTCGGCGACCGTACGAACATGGGATGGTCTGCCGGCTTTGGGAGGCCGGTGCGGATCCTCTTCTCACCATATCGAAAGCTTGAAGCGGTCGGATTTTCTTGCCCTGTTCGTGAGAACTCCCATCGTCAGCTAATCGTCAGCCAAGCGGTCTATCTAGGCCGGCCGTGCCTGACCTTCGGATCCAAAGGTCCCGTCTCGACACTTTTTGTAACTATAGATCGAAATGGTCCGCGTGATACGCAACGCACACGCTTCTCTGAAGCAAATGTGTGACTTTGTCGGTGGCGAACGAGAGGAGTGACGCATCAATAAAATCGTCAGGCACGTGTCTAGGAAGGGGAGCTAGCCGAGTTGGTCTGATTTCATTCGCTGTTCCTGGAAATCGGCGGACTGAAGCGCTGATAATCTCAGGACATCGATGGCAACGTTGCGAAAGTCCTGTGAGCTCGGGCCAATCTTGGCCTGCTACTGAGAAGCACTTTGGCGGGAACATTACGCCGTCGCGGGTCTGGCTGACCGTGACGTTAACCGAAAGATGCCGCTGGTCTCGTCAGCCGCCAGCACAATAGCAGCACATTCTCGCCTACTACGGAGACGCAATATGAAGGGCATTGGCCGACCACGGAAATCGCAGGCTGAAACTGGAGCCAGCCGCGCGGGGCGGGCGAGCAGTTCCCTTTCGCAATCAAGTCTTGCTGCGGGAGAAGGTGGACAGTCATTCGATTCCGTTGTGGAGCAGATGCGCTCTGGGGACGCCGATAGGAGGCCCTCCTCCCTTCCAGTTGCGCGCGGTCCAGGCGATGCCCGCGAAAGTCTGCCAGGCGCCTCGATTGGCGAAGATCAAATCCTGAACACACCGCGACGTGGAGCCGCTGCGCCACCACGCGGAACCGTAGCGCCACGTGGCGCAGCCGCAAGGCGGCGCGGTTCTCCCTCCATGTCTGAGGGCGAAGCCATGGCGCCGGTCGGTAGCCAACTATCAACCGCGCAGGTGGAAGGCACCAGCTCATCGTCAAATGAAGATATCAGTCCGACACAGCTCAGAATGAACAGTCTTGTTCAACAACTGACTGATTGCGAGGCTGCGGCCAGGAAAACCGACGTCCCCGAGGAGGCGGTGGAGCTGATCAGTCGGGTCGTCGATGCAGCCTCAGCAATTCTGGAGTACCGCGCTAGCCTGCCTGCGGCTGAGGCGCAGACAATTATGCCAGACGACAAGGTGCGTAGATGTTGCCAGATCGTGTGCGACGCCGCGAATGAAGTAGACAAACTTGGCCTGTCGACGATCACGAAATTGGACAAAAAGACCAAGAAAGCGGCAGGTATGGTCGATAAACTCTACTCCTACTCCCAGGCGGACCGGCAGGAGCTGTTGATTTTAAATGTGGAGAACCACCATACGGCGGCAATTAAGTGGTGGGAAAAAAAGGCATGGCGCTCCGAACGGCAGCGATCCGCCTGCGCTGCCACCGCTAGCCTATCCAGTGGAACGCCCGTGATGCGGGAAGCCGAGCGGTGCGCACTGCGGCTGCGTGCCGGCTCGGTACTGAGTGTCAGGATCTGGCTGGTCCGTGAGCGGATCGGTCTTGCGCGGGCCAAGATTGAACTGCGGGCGAGCAGGTTCGAGCCAGATTTGAAGGAACTCCTCGTCGGTCGAAATGGAGTGGTGCAGCTGATGGCAAGCGCCGCTCAAGAAGCTCTTCGCGCCCTCTCTTTGGCGAAGGGCATAATGGATGATGGCAAAACACTCAACGCTCATGATTGCGCGGTTGTAGAAAAAATCATGGAGCGGCTTTCGGATTTTGGATTGGCGTTGCACGAGGTGCATACCAAGCTAAGCCATACCTACCCAGATGCCGGCCTCCCATTGAAACTGTTCGAACGGATCGTGGACGATGCATGGATCACTGCGCACGATGCCATGCACTTGTTGAACCTGCAGTCTCCGCCGTCAGCCATCATGGCGCCACAGGCCCAGGCGGGCGCTGCGATGCCGGCCAGGGCAGGCGCTGCGATACCGGCTGGCACTGCTGGTACGGCTGCAGTGTCAGAAGGCACTACAGCGCGAAGGAAAGGGAAGTCAAAGCATAAGTCGGCAGCTCGCGCCGGGACTTCTGCCGCCGGGCAGCCATCAACACCAGTCGCTGCGAACGCCGGCACAGTGCCAGCAGCCAAGGTTCTCGCGCGCTCGGATCAAGTTGCGAGTACACAGGTGAGAGCGCAAGAGGTGGCTGCGAGTTCGTCGGGGGCAGGCTCGACAATCGGGGGCGCCGCGTTGTCAATGGAGGTATTGACGGAGCGGCTCAAACGATTGGACGAACTTTTGCAGTTCGATCTGGCCGGTCAGCAAAGCGTCGTCTCCCAAGTGCGCCAGATGAAGCCTGAGGAGGCCGGTAAGGTCGTGGACGATGTGGCCCAGTACCTGCGAGCCCAGGCCATTGAGATGCAAACCTGTCTCGCCGGGTTGCAGGGGCGTAATGTACGCCTGCTACTCACCTCCACCCAGCTACCCAAAGTGCACGAACGCACAGACCAGCTCAAAGGGTTGCTGAACATGGTGCTGGGACAGGCCAACGCATTGAATGAAGGAAAAGCCGGCATTACGACTGATTGCATGAAGACCTACGCATTTCCGGCGCAAAAATACCTGGAACATTTGTGCAATGCCGACGAATTGATGCCGCCGGAGGCACCGGTCGCGCTGCGTGGCGAGCCAGGAAAGCTGTTTGAGATGAAGCTGCAGCCCAAGATGCTGGTCAATGGTGCGATGCCGAGCCCGATGTGGGTGCACATCCACACGAGTCGCCCCGTCATGGCCAGAAACTTGGAAGGGCTGGCTGATTCCGAATTCACCGCTTGCCACGTGAAATCCAACGAACAGCGCGGCTACAATCGAGAGCGAGAGGAAGCCGATGCTAGGTCCGGTCGCGAGAAGGTCATAATTCATCGCGGCAAACTCACCCCCGCTTTCTGTAAGTCCTTGTTGACCTCAGGGCTTGGCCGCCAACCACGCCATTCGCGTGCCGAGCTCCCGTCGGCGCAGGCTGCATGACAGGGCACTCAGAATGCGGCCGGCCACGCTGTGAGTCAGCGAGCATTTCTCCTGGCCAAACCGCGAATGCCGCTGCGCGAGTTGCGGTCCGGCGATTGGAGTCGATCGGCTACCGTCAGGGCCGATTTGCGATGTCGCGTTACCGGCTGTTGACGTGGCGGCGTATCTTGCCTCCCATCCAACTTATCGCCGAGATCGCGCCGCCAAGATCGAGGCGGAAGGTCTTCCTGCGAGCGCGGAGCAGGCATAGCCGATCCGATCGGGATCGGCGCATCGCAACGACCCAACGGTGTGGTGGAGAAAATTGGATTCGGGAGAGCTCGGTTCCAAGAGGCGGAGTTCCGGCCCGAATACAATCCGCTCGCAAGCACCCACGATGCGCATCCGCAGTTTATTGTCTGGGAGATGGGCTGGATTGCTCGGCGGCGCTGGCGCTAAGGCGGGGCTGTCGCCGGACAATTAGCATTCACTGCCAACAGCCTTGCAACCGTCACCAGTTGCAAGGCTCGGCGGCGGGTCGACAAATCACATGAAATCGTCGTCGGACCCGCTATCGCTGCTGTCGCTATCCTCGGTTTTGTGGAGATAGAGTGGAGGTTTGCCTGCACGCTGCCACTCACCGGCACTGTTCTTCGTCCATTTGTCGGGATGCTGCGTAGGGTCAAGCACCAGGTCGCCATGATCCACTTCAACAAACCCCATCGTCTGCGCGCGCGCTTGTGCTTCCGGATTAGCCGCACGCCAATTCAGCAACGGTCGGTCGCCGTCTATCCGAAGTTGATGCTCCAGCAGAATATCGCCCGCATTTTCGACGAGCGGATGGGCGACTTGAAGATCCACTATGGAAGTGACCTCAGTTCGACCAGGAAATTGTTCCCGCCAACTTTCCGATTCGAACTCGTTCATGCTGAATCCGCCTTCCATTCTCAGCAGTCCGGCACTCCGGTCTCCCAATTGGTAACTGAAATATCGCGCGTGCTCCGTATCTCGACGGATGCCATATTGCTGAGCAACGTCCGCGGTGCGCCTGGCTCGTGACGATACGAACTCCGAATACTCTTGAGGATTGTCGGCGATGTGCGTGATTTCATCACCATGAAATTGCCTCACCTGTCTCCTGAAGGAAGTCCTGTTGATCTCCACCACAGGAGGTCGGGAATTGAGGGAGTATGCTTGGGGAGCCGCCGATGATGAGGCGCCGCTACCTTCCGATCCGGATAAGTGCATTCGGGCAAATGTGTCCGCGAACCCTTCGCTTCCTGCATCCGATTGCTCGCCGGCATTATGCGCGCGGTAACTATCGGATGAGCCACCAATTCGACCATACATGACGATTCGTACTCCTATGTTTCGCAACCGAGCTCAAGTTAGCACGGCTGTTCAACATAGGGCGCTTAGTTGACGACTAGCTGACGAGGGCATTCCAACGGCTGCACCAATCAAATCCGCACTGCCGGCCTCAAAACCTCGGACTGCGCCACGCACCGGCCAGCAGAGGCTGCAAGGTCATGCCCGGAGGACTTGCCGTAGTTGCTGGGTGGCAGATCCGAGGGGAGTGATTGCCCCAGGCCCGCGGTTGCGCGGTTGGCCTGACAGAGACACTGGGGCACGGATGGCCAGCCGACATTTGCCACTAGCATGGAGCCAGGTCAGTTTTGAACTGGGCAGTCGTGGACTTCCAATGACTAGGCCAAGCCTGCGGCAAAGAATGCTTTCGCGACAGGCTGGAAATATTGCATAGGAACCGCGTGGCCGAGTTTTGTAGTGCCTATCAGCTGACGCGCTAAGACATGGTCATGGACGATCGTCAGGCGTAGTGCCCGCGCCTCGCTCAACACATGTGAAACGCGCTCACCTTCGGCACGGCAAACTAAGAACGGCACCCCGGTTTCACCGCGAACGTAACGCAGACCGATCAGGACCGCCCTTCCTGTTAAGACCAGCGTGGCGCGATGCACGCCAAGCGCAGGCTCGTCGGCCGCCTCCTCGCGGATGCGACGCTGTTCACCTTTCAACTCTGGCGCTCCTTGCTGATCCTTCGACTCGCGCGTCACTTCGGTATTGGTCATGCGCATTTCGCGCAGATACAACGCGCGCTGGAGCAGAAGATCGATCAGTCCGCCGACCAGCAGTGCGCCGGCGCCAATTCCCATCAGCAATTTTGTCTCCATAAAGATGAGGCCAACACAGCCCATGCCGCAGATCGGCAGAGGGACCATTGTCTTCCACATCCCGAGAAGGACAATGGAAAAGGTTGCGCTGAGAACCAATACCTTGAACATGGTCTTGCAGACTTCGACCATGGAACGAGCAGACCCCAAGCGCTTCAGCCCTTCAAAGGGGTCAATTTTCTTAAAGCTGAGCTTCATCGGCTCCAGAGAGAAGACAAATCCACCATTGGCTAGCAGGCTGGCCAAAATCACCGCGGCGACAAGGGTTCCAAGCAGCGGGCCAACAGCCGCGACTGTGAGTTGGACGAGCACAACCAATGCCTGCGGCACCGCGGTATCGAAAGGTAGGCTCTGCAACTTGGTGGCTAATAGGAGCGCTTCCCGGCATTTGTCCTCGATCACGCTGCCTCTTAGCCAAAGGTAGCCGAGCCCAGCGCAAGTCCCGACCGCGCGGACGAAATCGGAGCTACGTGGCAGCTGTCCTTTTTTGCGCGCTTCACTTAACTTCTTCGGGCTGGCGGCGTGTGTCTTCTCTTCACTTGTGTCGCTCATGGCAGCAATTTGTCGAACCACTCCAGCACGCCGTTGGCACGTGTGACCTCCAGTTTCATGCTCTCCACCAGATAGGCAGCGTAGGTGACCATGAGAACTGGAAAGACAATGTTCTTGATTGCCGGAGACAGTTGGCTCGCCTTAAATTGCGGGGCAAAGCGACGCAGCAGCATCATCGATATATCAATCAGTATCAGGAAGAACACGACAGGCCCCGATACCAATAATGCCGTGCGCATTATGCTGTCGAGAAGCCCCAACAACTCCATTGCTCCTGGCCCACTCAGTGTCGGGTGAAACTGATACACCGGCCAGATCAAGTAGCTGCGGTACAGGACACTGATCAAAGTTTCCAGGCCTCCTGATCCGACGAATATGGCAATCGCAGTGATCCCCAGAAAAACGCCCATCGCGGAAGCCTGACTGTTCGTCGCGGGATCGGCCGAAGCGGTCGGGCTGCTGATGCCGCGTTGGTTGTCGATAAGCTCCCCGGCAGCCTGAAGGCCCCAAAGCGGAATGCCAAGAAAAGTGCCAAGGAGTACACCGACAAAAACTTCCTTGAATCCGAGCAGGGTTAGCTGGATCAGGCGCGTATCAGGATCCAGCGCCGGCAATCCGCCGCTGACGTGTGCCAGGCATGGTAGTGCGAAGCCAACAGCCAAACAGCCCCGGATCAGCCCACTGATCTGCGAGCGTGTGAATACGGGAAAGATCAGCATGATGCCCATCGCGCGGGCTGCCCCAAGACCTGCCGCAACGACGAGTTCGAGAGCCGTCTGGATCAGAATTTGAATATCGGCCGATGGCGCGTCCATGGGGCGGACTAGTAGCTAAGTGTCATTGCGGGAAACTCGGTGAAGATCTGATCGGCTAGCTCTATGAGCGGGGCGCTTAGCACAGGAGCAAACAGCCCAATCACCGCGACAACGACCAGAAGCTTCACGGTGAGCGGCAAGCTTTCATCCTGGATCTGCGTCGCCGCCTGGAGGATGCCGATGACGAGGCCGACAACCACTGATGCAATGAGCGGCGGTAGAATCCAGATCATGAAAACCACCAGTGATTGGCTCATAAGAGTAATGATGCTGGATTCAGTGATGATCAGCCTCCCGGTAACGTATAACTCAGCACAAGCCCATGCATCAATTTTGACCAACCATCAATGGCAACAAACAAGAAGATCTTGAACGGGACAGATATAACAGTTGGTGAGACCATCGACATACCCATTGCCATCAAGATAGTTGTCACTATCAGATCTATAACAATAAAAGGCAGATAAAGTAGAAATCCTATCTCAAATCCGCGCTTCAATTCTGATAGCAAGAAAGATGGTACAAGTATTGCAAAGTCATCAGGCGTGGCTGCAGCGTGCATTTCCTCTGGCCAGACCTTTTCTGTCGAAGATAGGAAAAATCGCCGCTGCTCTTCATTTGTGAATTTCTTGAGATGCTCGCGCAAGGGCTCACTTCCGGCTTTAGCGGCGCTTACCCAGTCGTCGAATGTCTGATAGTGGAGCTTGGGATCCGACATGCGGTCATAGGTCTGCTCAGCAACGGGCGCACTAACGAACATAGTGAGGATCATCGCCGCGGCGTACAGCACCACATTGGGTGGTATGGTCTGGGTCCCGAGCGCATTGCGGACGAGGAAAAGAACAATTGATACCTTTACAAAGGCCGTTGTCGTGGCAACTGCTAAAACCAGCAGACCGAGTCCGGCGGTAACCGCAAGAAGCGCCAGGATTGTCGGCTGAGCTTCACTCATTGCATGCAAACCCGCCACGGAGCCTGATGCCCAGCTCTTCTCCGATGCGGACAATGTCGCCACGCCCGATACGCTGACCATTGGCCACTATGTCGACCGGGCCGTCGATCGGCCATCCAAGTTCAAAAATATGCCCTTCGCCGGCACTTCTTAATTCCCCAAGAGAAATAGGCCAGCGGCCGCATTCAAAGACAAGCACGATCTCGACATCGTCGAGATCCTTAGTAAGCTCCAGTTGCGATCCGGGTTGTGTCATATGCGCACTCTCCAAAGGACACGGTCGCGGGCGGAAAGGCCCCCGCAAGATTAATTCATCGCCGTCAAGATCCGCCTCGGCGCACAACTGGCCGACAGCTAGGGTGATCTGGCCGCGGCCGAACGGCGCAATATCGGGCAACAATGCATCACCGACACATGCGCTTCGAAGAAGCGCCGCAGGAAGGCGAAGCGTGCCGACCTCTCCTGCAACAATGAGCGGGAGCTCTGGAGGCAGCCCGCCCAGCTGCCGCGGCAACTGGGCAAGCAGTTCGCCTAGCGCGCGAAACGCAGGCGGTACTAAGCCGTCAAGTGGCGTGAACAGGAATAGACGGCCCTTGCCCTTGACCGCGCCGAAAATGATGTCGAGTTCAAGATGAGGAGCCAGCATCGTGGCTTCGCATACCCGCACGAGTTGCACGTTCAGACGCGTCGTCTCCTCCAGTCGAGTGACAAGCGGCTCCAGAGCGAGTTCGAGAATTAGCGAAGCAGTTGGCTCGGAAGGGAAGGCCAAGCCGTTCTGCACTGTCGTGATGAACTCCTCTACGAGCGGGCGCGACAGTGACAAGATGACCGTTTCGGCTCCCACTCTCCAGACGCAGTCAAGCATCGGAATGGCAGCAGGTTCCTGCTGCCAGACAAGCCCTGCCGTTCGCACCGATAGCGGCACCTCGTTGATCCGGCTTTGAAACGGCGTGCGCGGCGCTGCTGTATCATTGAGCCACGAGACAACCGTGTGGGACAGTTTCAGAACTGGTTCGAACATGGCGGGTGTGACCGCAGCGCCTATCAAAGACTGCACGGTCGTGTCATTCGGACGACCTCTTGCGACCGTCGGATCCGGTTGCGCGGCATTTAGGCAAGCGACCCCCTCGCATATTTCAGCAGTATCTCATCGTCGGCCTCGATCTCGGCTGCGGCCTCCGAATGAGTCTCGACGGCGCGCCGCACGTCGTCCTCGATTTGTTGCCATTTGTCCCTTGCCGCCGAACATATGACCCATAGCTCCCTCGTCCTGGACGCCGCCATCTCAGCCTCCTCTTGAGCGATTTGGGTATCATCAAGCATCTGCCGTCTGGAATTGATCTCAGCGGCAAGTTGTTCAGTGTGAAGGCGGTGACGGTCGAGCGCTGCGCTAGACAAGTTGTCGAGTGACATCAGATGCTGATAGAGCGCTGCTTCTTTTCTTGAACAATGTTGCTGTATCATTGCAAGCTCCCTAGAGGCATTTTGTACGGCTGAGGCGGCCACATCGCGCTGGGCTTCCTTCTTGGACAGCTCGCCAAGGGCACGACGCTCTTGCATTTCCTTCAGAAGCCGTAACCTCGAAGACTGAATCCAGTTTACGCGGTCAGACGCGACATCCATGCGACCGTCTCCTCGAAATCTGACGCGTCATCTTCGCTCTGGCGCAGAAACTCCCTCAGTTCGTCGATTGACGCGACAGCCCGGTCAGTCAGGGGATCTCCACCTGGCTTGTATTCGCCAACATTGATCAAGAACTCGGTCTCGGCATAGCGCGACAGGAGCTCGCGGAAAATGGATGCTGCCTTGCGATGTGTCCCCGAAACGACTGCATCCATGACGCGGCTGCGACTCTGCAGCACATCAATAGCGGGGAAATGCGATCGCGCCGCAATAGCGCGTGAGAGGATGACATGGCCATCGAGAATACCACGCGATTCCTCGGCGATTGGATCACCCGTGCCATCACCCTCTACAAGCACCGTATAGAAGGCCGTGATTGAGCCCCGCTCACCCATGCCGGCGCGCTCGAGCAGGCCTGGCAGCATGCCAAAAACGGAAGGAGGAAAGCCCCGTCGCGTCGGCGGCTCACCCGCAGCAAGGCCTATTTCGCGCATAGCGCGGCAGAAGCGCGTCAGCGAATCCAGCATGAGAGCAACGCGTAGGCCTTGATCGCGGAAATATTCCGCGAGCGCAGTCGCCATTGGAGCGCATTGCGCACGCTCTACCGCCGAGCGGTCGGATGTTTCAACCACGACGACCGTACGGAGAAGGCCCTCTTCACCAAGATTCCTTTCGATGAATTCACGAACTTCCCGTCCACGTTCGCCTATGAGCGCCACTATGACGACGTCAGCGGCGGCACCCTTTACGATCTGTGACAACAGCGTCGACTTGCCACCACCTGGCTCGCCATAAATCCCGATCCGCTGGCCCTCGCCGCACGTCAGCAGACCATCGAGGACACGGACCCCAAGCGGGAATGGCCGCTCAATCATGCGCCTCGTCATCGGATTGGGGGCTCTGCCATGCAGGGGCCGAGTTTCGACGGTCTTGATTTCGCCTTTGCCGTCCAATGGGCGGCAACGACTGTCGATCACGCGACCGAGCAAATCGCCGCCGACGGGCACCTCACGCATTCGGCCAGTGGCCACGACCTCTGCGCGGCTGGATAGGCCCACCAAGTCCCCGATCGGTGTCAGCAATACACCATCACCCGACAGGCCGATCACCTCGGCCTCGAGCGACAGCCCGGTTCGCGGGTCCTCTAGGAGGCAAAGTTCCCCAATACGAGTGTCTGGCAAGACGGCATGAACCAGTGTGCCGATAGCCCGCGTGATCCGACCGCGCACCGCACGCGTGTCAATTCGCTTGGCCGCAGCCCTCAAAGACGAGATTGCTGGAACGAGAGCTCGAGTGTCGGCGTCAGCGTTATGTTCTGGGACGGGCTTTCTCATAGCTCGCCTTTCTCACAGAGCGTCCCGAAACCAAGGCGCAGCGCGCGCATCTGGGCGTCAAGTCCAAGGTCAACATTGCCGTACTCGCTCCACAGCACGCAGCGTTGCGGCGACAATGTCGGGTCGGGCTCGATCCGCACCCTTGGTCGACCATCCTGGCCGTCGCATCGAGCAAACTCTCGTGCAAGCATGTCGACTTGCATGGGAGAAACATGAAGGCAAACGTCGGCGCCGCTGTATTGACACTCTATGGCGTGACGAACAGCCCTCACCAATAGCTCGCCCGGATCGAAAGCGCCGATAAGATCGCTCAATATTTCCATCACGAGCTGCGGCAATTCCTGCTCCAGAGCCGCCTTTCGTCGCGCGATTTCGGAGATTGTCTCCGCAATCAACCCTGCCATCTCCTCGGTGCCTGCATTCGAGCCCTCCATGTGGCCGCGCGCCCACGCCCGCTGGTAAACCGCGCGTGCCCAGTTTCGAACGCGCTGCCGATGCCGTTCTGCCGCGGCAAGGGCTTGCGCGGCGCTGTGCCAGGTTTCGAGCTCGCTCGCGGGTATCAGTGGTCCGACTGGACGCATCTGCGGCGCTATTGGCCCCTCGGAAAGTTCGACTGTCATTTCACCGGGGTCTCTGTCTCAAAATGAGCTACTACAAGTGAAAGCAATTGGCCGGCGGCGGTCCAATGCTCATGTGCTGGAGTCTCCGCGGCAGTCCCCTCGGGCAATCGAAGAAGCACGCGGTTACGCTCGGTCGCTGAACTGTCCTGGAGCCAAGCTCCAAGACATGCGTGTCCATCGTATTCGATTTGCTGAGCGAGTTTTTCTGGGTCCGAGATCAGTCTTTTGTCAACAGCATGCAGCAGGTGTCGGATTCCGAATGCGTGTGCATCCACGCCGATGCGTTTAACAAGGATGGCAAGCTCAGGCTGAGAGACAAACGCGACCAGCGAACGGGCATGCCAGATACTACCAGCAAGAAGGGCCGCTCGATATGGATCATGCCCGCGTAGAAGGTCCGGCCTGCAGCCGATGTGGTTCAGATCCACGTCATCGTTGCCCAGCAATTCTGCCAGCCTTGGATGCAGTCTGGAACACTTCTGCAACTTCACTAACGTTTCGGCCGATAACGCTGGATCAAGACGCGCCGCAAGACGGGTTGGATGGGCCGAAGCCGCAAGCTCGCTCGCGCCCGGAAAGTGCGGACCATCAGGTCGGGCGGTCTGTATAGGCATTGGCAATGAGATGTCACCCACGTCCAATTGCAGGCATTCTTTTGCGAATGGCCTCGACAGCAGAAGCATCCCGGCGCCCCTCGACCTTGGAAACGCCGGTTGATTGCTTGCGCCGACGCGTAACAACGCCGATCAAGAGATAACAGGCCACGGCGAATACGGCTGCGGCAAAACCTGTTACGGTCGCCAGAAGTGGCGCAGGAAGAGGTAGTGATGCTTGTGGCAAAACAGCAGTCGGATCGGGCCGTTGCTCGTGTGCGGACCGTTCTACCGGCACCAAAACCACTTCCACCTTATCGTAGGACAGGCCTTCGATGCTGTCGGCTACAAGCATCTTTATCTTTGGCAGCAGAGCCGCGACATTTGTTTTTGCGTCGTGCCTGATAAACACCGAGGCCGAGGATGGCGTGGCACCGGCTCGCACAAGGTCGTTATGCGGCAGCACGACGTGAACACGTACAGAAAAAACGCCATCGATATCGCTGATCGTCCGCGACAACTCTTCGCTCAGGGCATACACGTAACGGGCACGCTCTTCGGTCGGCGAGGCAATCAGGCCTGATCCTTGGAATATCTCACCGAGGTTCTTGAAGGATTGGCGCGGCAGCCCCTTGGCGTTCAGAAGGTTGATTGAGAAGGCGAGCAGCTTTTCGTCAACCTGGATCGTGCTGGTTCCATCCTTGGCGACCACCCGGATCGCGGCGACCCCGTTGTCTTCAAGAAGTGCGAGCATTTCATTTGCCTCACGCTCTTGCAATTGCGTGTAGAGGTCGGCTTTGCAAGCAGTGAGGGCGACGAGAACTGGCAGCATGACAAGTCTAACCGACCGCCACCCTGACAGGCCACGCATGATTTCGCCCTCGGCCAAGCCAATCATGCGCGCGGTTCAGCCTTCCTTCAAAAGTTTATTCACGGATGATGTGACGCCGCTGACGCCTTTGGAGATAAGCGCCACCTGGGTGACGCCGTTGTAAACATCCCGAAGACCAGCCATCATCGTTTCGAAGTCTTGCCCTTGTTGGGGAATGCCCGAGATTCCGGTTCCCGCCTCACCTGGAACGGGAAGCTTCTGCGCCGGTCCCGGTAGAGCGCCCTTCGAAAGGGCTATGTCATGGTCGAGCGCGGGGAAGGAAACAGTGTTGTGTGGATATAGGGAGGAAATCGTCTGCAACACGCGATCGCCCATGCCGCTCGTCGGCGCAGCCGCGCGCTGAACATCCATCGCCGCAGCAACTGGCGCCGCACTCGCTGGCCCCGCGGCGGCATCGTTTTTCAGCGAGTCGGCTGCATGCCCTAAGGCGCGCTCAAACTGGGCCTGCTCGACAATCGACGGTGATCCGACCCTGGGGAGGCCAGCCGTTAGAGTGGCAGAGATCGACGTGACAGGCATCATCATGTAAGGACTCGGTTGCTCTCTCTGACCGGGCGAGCCCCGCCCATTCATCACCCGGTGTCGGCGCAACACTCCTAGGGGGGCAAGCTGACAACAAGCTGACTAACGGCGGCGTCATTTCGACAATCTAAAATCTCTTCGGCAATTTAGTCACTTGTGATGATTTCAGCGTTTGGTTTATCAGTGCGACATGCCGAGAACGCTTATCCAACCCGTCACCCTGCATGTTTTGAGACTTCTTTGTGCCGGGTTTTTTCTGTCCACCGGGATTCACCCGGCGCATGCAGTCCCGCTGTCCCTTCCGGCGACACCCTATAGATACACGGTTCTGGATCAGGAGCTCGCTGCAGCGTTGCAGGAATTCGGCAACAACCTGAATATCAGGGTCAACATCAGTCCTGCGGTGAAGGGGCGAATTCGCGGACGTATGCCTGATTTGCCACCGCGCGCGTTCCTCGACCGCTTGACGAACCTTTACGGTCTACAATGGTACTATGACGGCCTTGTGCTCTATGTGTCTGCTGCACAAGAATCGCAAACTCGAATGCTTTTGATGACGTCGATTCGCTTCGATGCGTTCAAGGGGGCTCTCGACAAGCTTGATATCTCCGACGAGCGCTATGTGGTCAAACCCGTGCCAGGCAATGGCCTCGTCTTCGTTTCCGGTCCACCGCGCTTCGTCGCACTCGTGGAGCAGACCTTTAACGGCTTGGTGGCGCAGGCGCAGGCGCAGACTCACATAGCGGCAACGCCAAAGGAATCAGTGCTGATCTTGTTTCGCGGCTCCTCCACTACGGTCGTTCGCGACGGACGACCGGATGCTTCTTATTCTTCTGACATCCCACAACAGGATAGCGTTGGCGGGAAGCCTGAGCTGGGCAAGAAATGAACATTGAGGATTTCCCGCAGCTCTGAAGAACATGACTGCGGCTACCCCTTTGTGAACTCTTCGCAAACTCGTCAGTTTCTCGAAAGCTAATCCGCTCATGATGAGTCCCGGCAGCTCTCGCGGTGACTCCGGCCATTGTGTTGGACCGAACCTTGGAGCCGGCCCGGAACACAGCAATTGAAGGCAGGGCAGGCGCATTCGTGACCTGCCGACGCTTGGAATTGTCGAATTTTGTGAAACGCAAGGGATCTTCTGTCGGGGTCTCTTGTGGGGATTTCAACGTCACGTCTGAGGATGCATAATGTCGGCCAGTAATCTTTCAACTTTCTACCGCTCAAATTCGCTACAGTCCGCAAGGGGTTGGCCGGGCCTGAAAGTTTCCCATTTTGCGACCCAGCATCAGCAAAGTGCATCGTGCTTCGAAGCGATGCTGTCCACTTGTGTGCTGGCAGACAAGCCCGGCTCTTTCGCGCAAGGGGATCTGCCAGCGTCGAATCTTGATTCGACAATGGATAAATTGCGGCAGGACCCTTTGGGCCATCTGGCACCGGATGTCTTGACATTGAATGGCTTGGAGCAACACCCACTGGATCTGCTGCCGCCAAATATGAGGGCGGCTCTCAAGGAGGACCAATCGCAACGCTCCAAGGCGACTGAAGCCCAACATCTGCTCGGCGTCACTCCGAAGATCGAGCCGGCTCCCAGGCCGAGCCCCGGAATCACGTGGAACGGTGGGTCGCTGACCACGGCTGAGTTGCAGATTGTTGCGGTACTCAACCGTCACAAGGACCAATGCCCGCTTACTTGGAAGTCGTTGACCGACAAAGCCAATGATCCCTCTACGCCACCGGATCTGAAAGCGGCGATCCAGGGACTGCAGCAGGATTCGGGACTTTTTTATGCGATTGGCTCGCAGGGCGACGGCCGCTGTGGAGGCAAGATCAACGCCAAGGACTTGGCCGGATTTTCAAACCACCACCCACAAGTTGCTGCATTTCAGGAAGCCCAAGCGCGAAGCTACGAGCAGAACTACATACCATCCGACGGCAGCGGAGGTTTGCAGCCTTCGGTCATGACCTTGAGCGATGCCTTGCGGGAGTTTTACCGGTACTCCGAAAATCTGTCCAAGGACCTGAGTCTGGATGAGTTCAAGAAAATGGTCGGCGGCGAATCGAAAAACGGCAAATTTCCGCCCCAGGTCATTGCGGCGGCGCAATATTTCCTCGATCACCCCGATGCTTGGAACCAGTTGTGCGGTGGCTCGAAAGGGAAGATGCACAAAGAGGATTTCCTGCAAGTCGCCTCATCGTCGATGAGCCTCACGCAAACTGAGCTGAATACGGTCGAGATGATCAAGGACCATCAGGACACGTTCTTTGGAAGCGGTGTTCTGACTCGCGACAAACTGGCGAAAATGAAAGACGACAAGAGCCTTGATCCGAAAGTGCGGGAAGCAGCCTCTCAGCTCCTTTCAGATCCTCTTCTGTTTGGCCTCCTGAACAATTCGATCACGGGCTATAAGACCCATCATAAATTCTTCGACTTTGGCGGCGGGCATACGGTTGATTCCGGCAATATCAGCAAAAAAGACTTTGCCCATTTTTGCACAAACATGTCGTCTGCGAACCGCAACGTTCAGCAGCCAATCACCCACGGCGCCCAAACCGCAGAAGAGCAGAATGCCGTCGCGGACATGAAGATGGGCCTGATGGACCAGCCTGACATTAAGTCAGCCAAAAAGAACGGCGGGGCCGTCATGCACGTCGTCGACTCCGTGCTCAAAATCGAGACGAAAGTGCTCGACTTGGCGGCAACGGCGGTGGGACTGCTCAGCTTCATTCCGGGCCTCGGACAAGTAGCCGATCTTGCCTCGATGGTTCTCGAGGCTGAGTCGCAAGCAGCCAATCTCCTGCGTACGGCCATTAACGGAGGCGATATGAAGCGAGCGCTGGAGGAAGCTGGCCTCAATATGGCCGCGCAGGCGATCGGCCTTATCGCAGGCCCCGAGGTCAAGCTGGCCATTCGAAATGGGCTCGTAAAGCACCTGATGGAAGAGGCCTTGGCGGCAGGCATTGATCTTTCGGTCTCGACGGCGCAGGACTACGCAGAAGGCTATGTGAATAACCTCAAAGCGCGCCTTGCAGGCGGCCCTGAGCAAAGCCTAGGCCTTCCGAGCATGCCATCATTCCAGAGTGTGGCAAGCAATGTGCCCTTCGTCGGCATTGCCTTATCCTAGCCGTCGCCTTGCGCGGAAGCTTTGGCTCGCGCGCTGACATAAGGGTCATTGTGGCACAAGCAGGGGTTCATCCGCATCAACGCAGCGGTGTTCCTGACGCCATCTGGATCGGACTGTGAGGGGGATGTCCGAAGTCTGTGAAGGCTTCGGTATATGACGACTTCAGAGTTACGCTGAGCCCAGCCATCTCGAGCCGGTGCGCCGGGTCGAGGTTTTCACGGGCGCCGGCCGGCAGCGGGAATGGTCTCCGGAAGGCACGGCGCGGATGGTGGCGGAGCGGCGCAGCCGAAGGAACGGCTGTCGCGCGCCCAGGGCGGCCTCCCGAACAGCAGACGATGATCTCCTGCCTTGGGCCTATATCCTTGTGCCCACGCTCAAGGCAGTCGGCTGAAAACAGCGCTGATTTAAAACAGCATTATCCTGCACTGCACCCTCGATCCTTGCGCTCACCGATCGCTCGTCGACACGCACGCGGTCAAGTCGTTATCGGCGCTATGCCGATGGGCTTCGAGAGCAAGGTGGACGCTGAGCGGTGCGTCAGCCTCAGGGCGCGGCTGGCCAGCTTTGGGTCTCACGCTCTATGACGGCAACACCCGGCTGATCAACTTGGCCTGTTCGCGGGCTCCCGGCAGCGGCGCGGAAGCCACGGTCCGCCTTCCTCGGCTTCAGGCCAAAGATACCGCAGCATGCTCCAGAGCTATGTCTGCCGCCTCCGCCCCATCGTCGCTGGTCATGTGGAAAGGACAAGCAGGCTACGCACCCCATAATCCCGTCGGGCAGGATTCGACAGTCGACGGCGAGACATTCGCCAAACCTCACCCTTGATTCTCAGCAACGTTAAAAAAAATTCACATAATGTTCGTGAGTGTAGTCTCCTGTCAGGTGGTACATTAGCCCCAATATCTGGCGTCTTAGTCGTAGAAAGGACTGTGATCCATCTTCCATTAGCATCCATACCAGCGGATTTACAGCAAATGACGAGAGAGGTCTCATGCGGATTGATGGGGATAGAAGGGCTAGCGGCTTGCTGCATCCCGTCCGGGTTGATGCCAACCAATGTTGACACTGGTAAATCGCCTAAGGACGGCAGCGCATCTTGATCGCCTTCGAATCCTGGGCCTTTGCGCGCATGCGGATCTAACCGTCGGCGAGCTGGCCGATATTACCAGTCTGCCTCGCGAGCAGGTTCGACGCCACGTTCGGCGGCTGGGCAGAGCCAACTTTCTTTGCTGCAACGAACAACGTCCGCAGTCTTCGTACCATATGCAAGCAGGAGGCAAGGATGGCGGGCTGGCTCAATTGGTGGTCGATCTCCTGCCCCACGATGATGGCCATCATAAAAGAGACCTACAACGCCTGGAAGCAATACAAGACGCGCGGTTGAAGGGACCGCCTGCTTGATCGTGAAATAGATCAGTCCAAATGGAGCGCGACTACCATGGATAACTCCGCCGGCGGCGCCATCGCGCAGCCCGACACTTACGGGCGGCCTCACTTAGCCGCCGTCGACTCCCGCGTTCACGAACTGCTTCTAAGACAGGAGCGTCAGGAGCGGACAACTCTCAAACTGATCGCCTCCGAGAACTTTGCCTCCTCGGCGGTGTTGGAAGCGACCGGGTCGATTTTCACCAACAAGTATGCCGAGGGATACCCCGGTGCGCGCTACTACGCCGGAAACGAGATCGTCGATGAGCTTGAGACCCTCGCGATCGAGCGCCTGAAAGCGCTATTTGGCAGTGAACACGCCAACGTCCAGCCTTATTCAGGCTCGCCAGCCAACCAGGCTGTCTATCGCGCGCTTTTGAGCCCCCGTGACAAAGTCATGGGCTTGCCTTTACCCGAAGGCGGCCATCTGACTCACGGTTGGTCCGTCAATTTTTCCGGCAGCGATTATCAGCGCGTCCCGTACAGGCTGCACGAAAAGACACAGCAAATTGACTATGACCACTTGCGCGAGACCGCCAAGCGGGAACGCCCGAAGCTAATTTGGGTCGGCGGAACTGCTTATCCGCGTATTTTTGACTACGCGGCAATGGCCGAAATTGCTTCGGAGGTGAACTCGTATCTGGTGGCTGACATCGCCCACATCTGCGGCCTGGTTGTCGCAGGAGTGCATCCGAACCCCGTGTCCCATTGCGATGTGGTCACCAGCACCTCTCACAAGTCGATCCGCGGTCCCCGGGGTGGCTTCATTTTATCAAGGAATGAAGACCGTTATCAGCCCCTCCATCATCCGAAGAGCAAACACAATCTGCGCCGTGTTCCCTCTTCTGCAAGGCGGACCGCATATGAATACTATCGCCGCGCTTGCCGTCGCTTTGCAGGAAGCAGCGAACTCGTCCTTTCGTGTCTACGGTCAGCAGATCGTCCACAACGCCAAGGCTCTGGCCCAGGCGCTTCTGGAGCGAGGTTATGAACTCGTCACTGGGGGCACTGACAATCACATGCTGATCCTTGATCTTCGGGACCGGCCGCTGTCAGGCAAAGCCTATGCGGAGCGCTTATCGCGTGCAGGCATCATTGCGAATTTCAATATGGTCCCGGGCGACCGGCGGCATCCGGCGCTGACAAGCGGCATCCGCTTAGGGACACCAGCGGTGACGTCCATGGGCATGCGCGAAACGGAGATGGTGCAGATCGCCGCTTTCATCGACTCGGTCTGCCGCCAGCCCGATGACCAGGAAGTTCATGCGAGCGTACGAAGAGACGTTGCCGACTTCTGCACTGCGTTCGATGTTCCCGGCATCCGCGACCGATAAGCCACCCCAATCCAGAAACTCCTCACTAACTCCAGCACTTGAAGCGAGGGCATTTTTATGACCAGGCAGTTCGTGTTCTCTTCCGAATCCGTCGGCGCGGGACACCCCGACAAGATGGCAGACAACATCTCCGATGCCATTCTCGATGCGGTCCTGCGCACCGATCCGAAGGCGCGCGTCGCCTGTGAAGTGTTGGTGAAGACGGGGATGGTCGTTGTGGCTGGCGAGATCACCAGCCATGCCCACATCGATTACAGCCAAGTCGCCCGCGATACGATACTCGATATTGGCTACGACGATGATGCGATTGGCTTTGATGGTCGACGTTGCGCCGTCGTTCTGGCCCTCACCGAGCAGTCGCCCGACATAAGCCAGGGCGTTGATGAAGGACGAGGGCAGGATCTCGGGCAAGGGGCAGGGGATCAGGGCATCATGTTTGGATTCGCATGCAACGAGACGGATACATTGATGCCCCTGCCGATCCAACTCGCTCACCATTTGACGAAAAGACAGGCCGAGGTCCGGAAAGCGGGACAGCTTGGCTGGCTGCGTCCGGACGTGAAATCTCAAGTGTCGGTACGCTACGAAGGGCTCCGCCCGGTGGCGCTGGATACCATAGTCCTGTCAACGCAGCATGACGAAGCGGTCTCACAAGCCACGGTCCGCGAAGGCGTCATTGAGGAGATCATAAAACCGGTCCTGCCGGCCCACCTGGATACTTCGGGGATCAGATTTCTGGTCAACCCAACAGGGCGGTTCGTGGTCGGTGGGCCTGCCGGCGACTGCGGCCTCACAGGACGGAAGATCATCGTCGATTCCTACGGTGGGACCGGGCGTCACGGCGGCGGTGCCTTTTCGGGCAAGGACCCATCCAAGGTTGACCGCTCGGCGGCCTATGCCGCCCGGTATGTCGCGAAGAACATCGTTGCCAGCGGCCTTGCAGAGGTCTGCGAGGTTCAGCTTGCCTACGCGATCGGCGTGGCCAGTCCGGTTTCTGTCATGGTCAATACCTTCGGAACCGCAAGGATCGAGGAAAAAAGGATCGAGCGCCTTGTTCTCGAGGTTTTCAATCTCCGACCGAAAGGCATCATCAAGATGCTTGATCTCTTACGGCCGATATACCGCAAGACGGCGACATACGGACACTTCGGGCGTGAAGAGCCTGAGTTCACTTGGGAGAAGACGGACAAAGCTGACGATTTGCTGCGTGAAGCCGGACCGGCAGCTGCGTGAGGGCGGCTGGATCAAGCGCATGCGGCAACCCATTTCAACTCGCGAGACCACGCCCGGCCGGCGTGGCAAGAAGCCGGCTCGGGTTTTGGCGGAGATTTTGATGCCGGATTATGACGTGCTTTGCATCGGCAATGCCATTGTCGACATCATCGCCCAGTGCGACGAGGAATTCCTCGAGACCAACGGCATCATCAAGGG
>NZ_RZOS01000029.1:0-28094 GCF_004022605.1 Mesorhizobium sp. M4B.F.Ca.ET.089.01.1.1 | reverse complement strand
TCGCTCTCCCACGGGCTTCAAGGCCCAAAGATGCTCCGGTCTCTCGTCCGCCACCGCACCTGCTGCAATAGCAGAGTCGGCAAGGGACAAGTTACAAGGATGCCGGCAGGCAGGTGAGGGGCAGCGCTGGCGGACCGAAATGTAATTCGGCCCTGGCAAAAGCACCCCTATCCCCTCGCCGAATTCTTCCCCGTCAAAATCCGCTCCCAGGCCAGCGCGTCGGCAACGATCCGATCGAGATCGTCGCGCTGCGGCGTCCAACCAAGCTCAGCGCGGGCGAGGTCGGAATTGGCGACAATGGCGGCGGCGTCGCCCGGGCGGCGATCGCCCATCTTGACCTCGAAATCACGGCCGAAGGCGCGGCGCACGCTGTCGATCACTTCCAGCACCGAATAGCCGTGGCTGTAGCCGCAATTGGCGACAAGGCTCTCTCCGCCGGCGCGCAGCCGCTGCAGCGCCAGCCGGTGTGCCGCCGCCAGGTCGCTGACATGGATGTAATCGCGGATACAGGTGCCGTCCGGCGTCGGATAGTCGGTGCCGAACACCTGCATGAAGGGGCGCTTGCCGAGCGCGGTCTCGCAGGCGACCTTGATCAGATGCGTGGCGCCGGGCGTCGACTGTCCGGTACGGCCCTTGGGGTCGGCCCCGGCGACGTTGAAATAGCGCAGCGCCGTGTAGCGGATATCATGCGCCTTCGCCGCGTCGCGCAACATCCATTCGCTCATCAGCTTGGACAGGCCATAGGGAGAAACCGGCGCCAGCCGCGCATCCTCGTGCACCGGCTCCAACCCGGCCCCGCCATAGACGGCGGCGGTGGAGGAGAAGATGAAATGCGGCACGCCCTCGCGCACCGCGGTCTCGATCAGCGTGCGCGTCTTGGAAGTGTTGTTCTCATAGTAGCCGAGGGGGTCGGCGACCGATTGGGGCACCACGATCGAGCCGGCGAAATGGATAATGGCGTCGACCTTGTTGTCCCTGATGATCTGGCCGACCAGTTCACGATCGCCGACATCGCCAACGACGAGCTTGGCCTCCGGCGCAACCGCCCATTCGAAACCGGTCGAAAGCCGGTCGAGAACGACGACGCTCTCGCCCGCGTCCAGGAGCTCCCAGACCATATGGCTGCCGATATAACCGGCACCGCCCGTCACCAAAACCGCCATCCGTATCCTCGCTGGTCAAGATTTATTGGAAACTGTCTCAAGGCCGCCTTACTGGAAAGCGCGCCGCAAGGCGAATAAAACTCCAGTGTCAAATGCGTAACAGTCGCCGGAGCCCAAGGCATCGTACTGAAACAAAGTTGATCCACATCAAGGGAATAGGCCACGATCCGTGGTCGTTAGAAACAGGCTCGGGGCGTGGCATTTTGACCGGAAGCGGCCGGTGGACGCCGAATGGGGCAATGACTATGATCCGGCGCAAAATTGGGAAGGCGACATGAACTACCAGCGGTTCTTCGAGGAAGCGATCGACCAGCTCCACGCGGAGCGGCGCTACCGCGTCTTCGCCGACCTCGAACGCATCGTCGGCAAGTTCCCGCGCGCGATCTGGCGCTCCAACGGCCGCGCCCAGGAAATCACCGTCTGGTGCTCCAACGACTATCTCGGCATGGGCCAGCATCCGGACGTCATCGCCGCCTTCCAGAAGGCGGCCGGCAGGATGGGCTCGGGCGCCGGCGGCACCCGCAACATCTCCGGCACCAGCAACCCGCTGGTCGAGCTCGAACTGGAGCTGGCGGACCTGCACGACAAGGAAGCAGCGCTGGTCTTCACCTCCGGCTTCGTCTCCAACGAGGCCTCGATCTCGACCATCGCGCGGCTGCTGCCGAACTGCCTGATCATCTCGGATGAGCTCAACCACGCCTCAATGATCGAGGGCGTGCGCCGTTCGGGTGCCGAAAAGAAGATCTTCCGCCACAATGACATCGCGCATCTAGAAAGCCTGCTGCAGGCGGCGGGACGCGAGCGCGCCAAGCTGATCGTGTTCGAGAGCGTCTATTCGATGGACGGCGACATCGCGCCCATCAAGCAGATCGTCGACCTCGCCGAGCGCTACAACGCCATGACCTATATCGACGAGGTCCATGCCGTCGGCATGTACGGTGCGCGCGGCGGCGGCATCACCGAGCGCGAGGGGCTGGCCGACCGTATCGACATCATCGAGGGCACGCTTGCCAAGGCCTTCGGCACGCTCGGCGGCTATATCACCGGCACCAGCGCTGTGATCGACGCCGTGCGCTCCTACGCGCCGGGCTTCATCTTCACCACGGCGCTGCCGCCGGCTGTCGCCGCCGCCGCCACCACCTCGATCCGGCATCTCAAGCGCTCGCAGGCCGAGCGCGAGGCACAGCAGCGTCAGGCGTCGCGGACCAAGGAAGTGCTTGCCGCCGCCGGCCTGCCGGTGATGGAATCGCCCACCCACATCGTGCCGGTGCTGGTCGGCGATCCCGAGCTCTGCAAGATGGCCAGCGACCGCCTGCTCGGCGTGCACGGCATCTATATCCAGCCGATCAACTACCCGACGGTGCCGCGCGGCACCGAGCGGCTGCGCATTACGCCGACGCCGTTCCATTCGGACGCGCTGATCGCCGAATTGCAGGACGCATTGGTGGAGACTTGGGACGCGCTCGGCATCCCCTACGCCTCGACAGGACGGCCGGCCGTCGCCAAGACCGACCGGATCATTCCCCTGCTGGTGCCGAAGTCGGGCGGGTGACCTGCTGGTGGTTTGTGGGCGGTGATGGGTAACAGGTCCTGCCAATCATAGAACGCTGGCGCTGCCCCTCATTGTCCTGCCGGACATTTCTCCCCGTGAAGAACGGGGAGAAAAGCGCTGGCGTTGATGGTTTCGCCACTTGGCGCGTCGCGGAAAGAGCGGCGAGGTTGCGGCCCTCCCTTCTCCCCGTCCTTCGCGGGGAGAAGGTGCCGGCAGGTGGATGAGGGGCGGCACCGCCCTTCGAAAGTAAGCCGTTCAGGCAAGAACTTGCCTGACCCACAATCCAGCCTTGCTCAAATCGTCGTCATCCACTTCGCCAGGCGATGCGCCGCTTCCTCGAGTTGGTCGAGGCGGCGGTGGAAGCATAGCCTGAGGAAGGCCTCACCGCCTGGGCCGAAGGCGGTGCCGGGCGCCAGGCCGACATTGGCATGGTCGACGATGTCGAAGGCGGCGGTTCGGGAATCGGTGATGCCGTCGACGGTGAAGAACAGATAGAAGGCGCCCTGCGGCACGGTGAAGCGTGCCTTGCCGGTCGCGCCCAGAATGCCGCAGACCAGGTCGCGCGCCGCGTGCGCACGCTCGACCTGTTCGACGATGAAGGCATCCCCCTCGTCGAGGGCGGCGACGGCGCCGCGCTGCATGAATTGGGCGACACCCGAGGTCGAATACTGGATCAGGTTCTCGAACACCTGCTGCAAGGCGGGGTGGGTCTTGATCCAGCCGACGCGCCAGCCCGTCATCGCCCAGTTCTTGGAGAAGCTGTTGACGAACAGGATGCGGTCTTCTGCCGTCGCGATGTCGAGGAAGGACGGGGCGCGGCCGCTTCCATAGTGGAAATGCGAGTAGATCTCGTCGGCGATGATCCAGACGCCGCTTTGGCGGGCAAGGTCGAGGATCGCCTGCAGCGTTTCCCTGTCGGCGGTCCAGCCGGTCGGGTTGGACGGCGTGTTGACGAACAGCGCCTTGGTGCGCGGCGTGATCGCCGCGGCGATCTTGTCGACGTCGCAGGACCAGCCATTGCCGGACGGATCGAGCGTGACCGCGACCGGAACGGCGCCCGCCACACCGGCCGCGGCGGCGAAATTCGGCCAGGCCGGCGACAGATAGATCACCTCGTCGCCCTGGCCGGCGAGCGCGTCGATCGCCAGCTGGATGGCGTGCATGCCCGACGCGGTTACGATGAATTCCTCATCGGCGAAGCTCTTGGCGAAATGCCGGCCATAGTAGCGGGCAAGCGCCTGCCTGAGCTCCGGAATGCCCTTCTGCCAGGTGTAGAAGGTCTCGCCGGCGGCGAGCCCACGGGCGGCGGCATCGCTGATGAAGGAAGGCGTCGGCAGATCGCCCTCGCCGGCCCAAAGCGGGATCATGCCGTCGCGCAGCCGGCCATGGTTGATCACGGCGACGATGCCGCTTTCGGGCGCAGCGCGCGCCTCGGCGCGCAAGGTCTGGATCAGGGTCATGCAAGAATCCGCTTGGTTTGCCGACAGCTAGCGTGTTTTACGACGGCCGCAAACAGAAAACCCCGGCCGCGAACGGCCGGGGTTTTGGTCCAGAAATCCGCTGCGCGCTATTTCCTGGCGAGAAGATCGCGAATTTCGGTAAGCAGCGCAATATCGGCGGGCGGCGGCGCCGCAGGTGCCGCGGGCTTCTCGCGCTCGAGCCGCTTGCGTATGCCGTTCACGGCCTTGACCATCAGGAAGATGATGAAGGCAAGGATGAGGAAGTTCAGTACTGCGGTGATGAAGCTGCCATACGCAAAAACGGCGCCCTCCTTCTTGGCGTCGGCCAGCGCGGGCGAATGGACGTTCGAGGACAGTCCGAAGAAGTAGTTGTTGAAGTCCAGCCCACCGAAGATCGCACCGACGATCGGCATGATGACGTCGTCGACCAGCGAAGTGACGATCTTGCCGAAGGCGGCGCCGATGATGACACCGACGGCCAAGTCCATGACATTGCCCTTGGAAATGAATTCCTGGAATTCTTTCAGCATTCGACCCTCCTTGCCGTGGCCACGCTGCCGTCCCCAGCTCCACTCGGCGCCGGCCCTCGCTTAGCATAACAAAAACCCCCGGTTGCAAAACGGGAAAAAGGGCCAGGGCACCGCTTTCTGCTGGCCGCCCGCGGCCATTGCCCTCCGCCGCTATGCGCCGAAAGCCGCGATGGACTCGACCTCGAAGCTGTGATTGCGTCTGGCATGGGCCGACGCGAGACCGGCCAGGGAGGAGGTTCGAACCGTGCAGGGCTGGTTCATCGTCATCATCGCGATCGCCTATGTGACGCTGCTCTTTGCCATAGCGAGCATCGGCGACCGGCGCGCTGCGGCGGCCGGGCTCGGCCGGGCGCGACCCTTCATCTATGCGCTCAGCCTTGCCATCTACTGCACCTCCTGGACCTTCTTCGGCTCGGTCGGCCTGTCCTCCGAGCGCGGCCTGGAATTCCTCGGCATCTACACCGGCCCGGTGCTTGTGTTCGTGTTCGGCTTTCCGCTGCTCAACCGCATAGTCAGGTTGGCAAAGACCGAGAAGATCACCTCCGTCGCCGACTTTCTCGGCGCCCGGTACGGCAAGAGTTTCACCGTCGCGGCGATCGCCACGCTGATCGCGACCATCGGCGCCGTGCCCTACATCGCGCTGCAATTGAAGGCGATCTCCGGCTCGGTCAGCCTGATGGTCGAGCATTACACCGGCTCGCCGCCCTCTTTCGATCCTTTTGTGAGCGACATCTCGCTGGTGGTGGCGATGCTGCTGGCGCTGTTCGCGGTGCTGTTCGGCACCCGCCATGCCGACGCCACGGAGCACCAGGACGGGCTGGTGCTGGCGGTTGCGGTGGAAACCGTGGTCAAGCTCGCCGCCTTCCTCGCCATAGGCCTGATGGTGACGTTCCTGATCTTCGGCGGTCCCGGCGACATGTTCGACAAGCTTGCCGACTATGCACAGGCGCGTCAGGCGATGGGCTATGGCACCTCGCTGGCCACCTGGCTGGTGCTGACCTGCCTCAGCGGTTTTGCCATCCTGATGCTGCCGCGCCAGTTCTACGTCACCATCGTCGAGAACCGCAGCGAGGCGGAACTGCGCACCGCGACCTGGGTGTTCCCGCTTTACCTGGTGGCGATCAACCTGTTCGTGCTGCCGATCGCCTTCGCCGGCCTGGCGCTGGTCGGCGACAGGACCAGCAGCGACCTCTACGTCTTGTCGCTGCCCCTGTTCAGCGGCCATGATCTGCTGGCCATGGCCGCCTTCATCGGCGGCCTGTCGGCGGCGACCGCGATGGTCATCGTCGAGAGCGTGGCGCTGTCGATCATGATCTCCAACGACCTCGTCATTCCGCTGTTCGTGCGCCGCCTGCTCAGGACCTCGACCTCGGAAAACGAGGACTGGTCCACGCTCATCCTCAATGTGCGGCGCGGCGCGATCTTCATCATGCTGTTCATCGCCTTCCTCTATTATCGCGAAAGCACCAACAGCGCGCGGCTGTCCTCGATCGGCCTGATGTCGTTCGCGGCCATCGCGCAGTTCGCGCCGGCTTTGATCGGCGGGCTGATCTGGCGCGGCGCCAACGGCAGAGGGGCCGCGCTCGGCATGGTCGCCGGCATTCTGGTGTGGGCTTACACGCTGCTCCTGCCTTCGCTGGTGGGTTCCGACGCCGACATCATCGTCCACGGCCTGTTCGGTTTCGAAGCGCTTCGGCCGCAAGCGCTGTTCGGTACCGTCGCCGAGCCGCTGAACCATGGCGTGCTGTGGAGCCTGTCGATCAATGCGCTGTTCTTCGTGCTCGGCTCGCTCTCCCGCGCGTCGGTGCCGCTGGAGCGCATCCAGGCGGCGATCTTCGTGCCGCGTGAGGCCGGCCCGATGCCGAGCCTGCGCCGCTTCCGCACTGCCGTGACCGTCAACGACCTCAAGGACACGATCTCCCGCTATCTCGGCGTCGAGCGCACCGAGCGCTCCTTCCAGTCGTTCGAGAAGAGCAATGGCGTGACGCTGCATGGCAACGAGCAGGCCAACATGGAGGTCATCCGTTTCTCGGAACAGCTCTTGGCGAGCGCCGTCGGCTCGTCCTCGGCGCGGCTGATCCTGTCGCTGCTGTTTCGCCGCAACGACCGCGATTCCAAGGACGCCTTCCGCCTGCTCGACGACGCCACCGAGGCGCTGCAGCACAATCGCGACCTGCTGCAGATCGCGCTCGACCAGATGGAGCAAGGTATCACCGTCTTCGACCGGGATTTCCGCCTCATCTGCTGGAACCGCCAGTACCGGGCGCTGTTCGGCCTGCCCGACGAAATGGGCCAGGTCGGCGTCTCGCTCGACCGGATCCTGCGCCACCTCGCCGAGCGCGGCGATATCGCGGCCGACCAGCGCGTGGCGATGCTCAACCGCCTGACCAGTTTTGCCGGCCCCTGGCAGATGGAGCTGAAGACCAGCGGCCGCATCCTGGAACTGCGCTCCAACCCAATGCCGGACGGCGGCATCGTCGCCACCTATGCCGACATTTCCGGCCGCGTCGAACAGGACCTGGCGCTGAAGCGGGCCAATGAATCGCTGGAGCAGCGGGTGAAGACCCGCACCATCGAACTGACCCGCGTCAACGAAGAGCTGGCGCAGGCGCAGATGCTGGCCGAGGAGGCCAACCTCGGCAAGACGCGCTTCCTCGCCGCCGCCGGCCACGACATCCTGCAGCCGCTCAACGCCGCCCGGCTCTACTGCTCGTCGCTGATCGAGAAGGCTGGCAAGGGTCCCGCCGGCAAGGCCGCGGTCAACATCGAATCCTCGCTGGAGTCGGTCGAGACCATTTTGGGCGCCGTGCTCGACATTTCTCGCCTCGACG
This sequence comes from Mesorhizobium sp. M4B.F.Ca.ET.089.01.1.1, assembly GCF_004022605.1. Taxonomy (NCBI): domain Bacteria; kingdom Pseudomonadati; phylum Pseudomonadota; class Alphaproteobacteria; order Hyphomicrobiales; family Phyllobacteriaceae; genus Mesorhizobium; species Mesorhizobium sp. M4B.F.Ca.ET.089.01.1.1. Next base: position 20,558 of record NZ_RZOS01000029.1, on the reverse strand, counting down.
CAGGCGCCATGAAGCCCGACGACACCGCCTTCAGCCTCGACGGGCTGCTGCGCCAGATCGGCACCGACTTCCGGCCGATGGCCGCCGAAAAGAAGCTCGAACTCACCATCATGCCGTCGTCGCTTACCGTGGTGACGGACCGCAACCTGTTGCGCCGCCTGATCCAGAATCTGGTCTCGAACGCGATCAAATACACCCGCCATGGCCGCATCCTGGTCGGCGTCAGGCGGCGGGGGTCGCTGGCCGAGATCCAGGTGATCGATACCGGCATCGGCATTGCCGGCGACAAGCTGAACACGGTGTTCCACGAATTCACCCGGCTGGACGAAGGCGCGCGCGAGGCCGAGGGGCTTGGCCTTGGCCTTTCGATCGTCGACCGTATCGCCAGGGTGCTGAGGCTGGAGATCCGCATCTTCTCCAATCCCGGCAAGGGCACCCGCTTCTCCGTCATCCTGCCGGTGGCCGCGGTCGCGGCGCCCCGGCGCGAGATCGAGAAGGCGCCGGCGCGCGCGGCCTCCTCGCTTGCCGGCCTCAAGGTGCTGTGCATCGACAACGATGCCCGCATTCTCGACGGCATGCGGCTGTTGCTCGAAGGCTGGGGCTGCCATGTCGAAACGCTCACCGGCGCCGGGCAGTTGGCGGGATCGGCGGAGAGCCGGCCAGACATCGTGCTGGCGGACTATCATCTCGACAGCGGCACCGGGCTCGACGCGATCGCGACGCTGCGGGCGCTCCACGGCCAGGACTTGCCGGCCGTGCTGGTCACGGCCGACCGATCGAGCGAAGTGCGCGCATCGGCAGGCCGGCTCGACGTGCCGGTGATCAACAAGCCGCTGAAGCCGGCCGTGCTGCGCTCGATGATGGCGCGGATCAGGCCGCTGGCTTCGGCGGCGGAATAGCCGCGCCTGCTTACAACACAGGCCGAGCCTGTCTCAGCGGTGTCCAAGGCTTGCGATGTAGGCGCAGAACATGTCGGCCATGGCATCGGCGTAGGCTTCGATCTCCGCGTCGGTGCGCGGGCTTGCCGAAAAATCCTTTCCCGCCGCGCTCAACGTCATCGTGATCAGATCGCCGGCCAGGTCCTGGGTTGCTTGCGGGGTCCCGGGCAGAACTTCGCGCAGGAAGGCCTGGACGGTGCGCTCACCCGAGGCCCTTGCCTCGTGCGCCTCGGGCGCGTCGCGGTAGAGTGGGGCGGCGTCATTGAGTGCCACGCGCACGGCAGCTTCCTCGCACTCCGAGCGGATAAAGGCATGGACCAGCGTGCGCATCCGCTCCAGCGGCGGCCGCTTGTCGTCCTCCAATATGGTGCGCAGCAAACCGCCCGTCTGCCGCCATTCATCGCTCTGCAGCCTGAACAGCAGCGCGGCCTTGTTGGGGAAATATTGGTAAAGCGAGCCGACGCTCACGCCGGCCCTTTCTGCCACGCGCGTGGTGGTGAAGCGCTGGGCGCCCTCACTCGCCAGAACCTGAACAGCAGCCTCCAGGATCGCCGAAACAAGCTCCGTCGCGCGAGCCTGCTTGGGCTGCTTTCGCGAGGAAATAGAATGGCTTGAGCGTTCGGTCATGGCGCGGCCGGGTAATGCGAATTGGAAACCTGAAGGATTATTCGTATTTTCAGCACAACACAAGAACACAGCCATTTTCGATTGGAGACTTCGATGATCACGCTCACAAACGCCCCGCTTGCACCCCTGCTTGCCCGCCTGTTCAAGGAAGCCGAGACCGCAACCAGCCCGGCAATGGCCGGCATCTCGCACGACGAGCGGGAACGCCTGCTGCGCAGCAAGACCGAGTATGTCGATCTCTACGGGCGGCTGAGGGATTTGTGGCTCGCTGTTTCGCCGGAAACCGGCACGCTGCTTTACATGCTGGCACGCAGCAGCGGCGCGCGCGTCATCATCGAGTTCGGCACCTCGTTCGGCATCTCGACGCTCTATCTTGCCGCGGCGCTCAGGGACAATGGCGGCGGCCGCCTGATCACGACCGAGTTCGAGCCGTCCAAGGTGGTCCGCGCCAAGGCCAATCTGACCGAGGGCGGCCTCATCGACCTGGTGGAAATCCGCGAGGGCGATGCGTTGCAGACGCTGAGCGCCGACCTGCCCGACGCGATAGACCTTCTATTGCTGGATGGCGCCAAGGCGCTCTATCCGGAAATCTTGAGCCTGGTCGAGAGCCGGTTGAAACCGGGCGCGCTGGTCATCGCCGACAATGCCGACCTCTCACCCGAATATCTGGAGCGCGTGCGCTCGCCGGCATCGGGCTACATCTCCACCCCCTTCGGCGACGATGTCGAGCTGTCCGTGCGGCTCAGTTGAACAAGCCTCGGTACAAGCAGCTGATGCTGCTTCGACGGCAGGCGCCCGCCAATCAGCTCGCAGGTTGCAGCGGGTCGCCGCCGATCCGGGAGAGCTGGATCACCGCCTGGGTGCGGCTGTCGACGCCGAGCTTCTGCAGGATGGCCGAGACATGCGCCTTGATCGTCGCCTCGGAGACGCCGAGCTCATAGGCGATCTGCTTGTTGAGCAGGCCTTCGGCCAGCATGCCGAGCACACGCGTCTGCTGCGGCGTCAACGCCTGCAGGCGCTTGATCAGGTCAGAGATCTCGGGATCGCGCTCGACGCCGAGATCGATGCCGACGGGCGCCGCGATATCGCCGGCCAGCACCGCCTGCACGGCACGGCGGATTTCCTCCATGCTGGCCGATTTGGAGATGAAGCCGGAGGCGCCGAGGTCGAGTGCGCGGCGGATCGTCACCGGATCGTCATGCGCCGAGACCACGATCAGCGGCACGGCCGGATGAACGCCGCGCAGCGAGATCAGGCCGGACAGGCCGCTGGCGCCCGGCATCGACAGGTCGAGCAGCACCAGATCGATGTCTTCATTGGCCACGACCAGCGCCTTGGCGCTTTCGAAATCCCCAGCCTCGTGGATAGCGGCGACGTCACCGACGCCGACAAGCGCCGCTTTCAGCGCGCCGCGAAAAAGCGGATGGTCGTCGGCGATGACGAAGGTGTAACCCGACGGCAAATAGTCCTCCCCGAATCCCATGCTTGTCTGTTTTTACGGGATCTGGCCGATTATGCGGCGATATTGGCCGTTTTCAAGCGGCAAAGGCCGCGCGCGGGTTTTTCCCAGGGCGGTTCAGTTTTGACGGAAACACATTTGCGTTGGCGCAGCCAAGGTCGCGATCCGAGTTTTCCTGGACACTGCTCGGCCGCCCGGCCAGGCCGCGTACGGTCAGCCATCACTCCTCCGGCAAGCCCGCGAGTCGCATCTGTCCGATCCAGCGGTCGAGGCTTCCGGGCGCGGTCCATATCTTCTCCCACTCCCTGCGCTCCTTACTGATGGATTCGTCGGGAGTGTTCTGGAGGAAAACCGCAAGCGCTTCCTTTGCCTCTCGCTTGTTTCCCAGACAAGCGTGGATGCCCGCAAGCATTCGGTGTGCGCCGCTCGGGATTCTGGACATTTTCCGCATCGCCGCCAGCGCGGCCCCGCAATCGTTCTTTTCCCAGAGCGCCCAGCCCATCTGCCAGTTGAAATCGTCCGGGTAGAAGGGATCGATGCCCATGGCCTGCTTGATCCGATCGATCGCTTCGTCTGTATGGCCAACATAGAGCAGCAGATCCGTGCTGCGGACCAGGATATCCGAATTGCTGGGGTTCAGGGCGATTGCCTGATCGTACCGGGCAAGGGCCTACTCGACCTCGCCGGCTTCGGTATGGATGCTGGCTCGGATATTATGCGCTTCAGCGTCATCAGGGGCGAGCAGGATGGCCTTGTCGGCGTATTCGGCCGCGCGCTTCAACGCCTCGTCACGGTCCTGTTCGTTCCAGCCGAACATCGCATCGTTGCGATAGGACCAGGCCAGCCCGATATAGCCGAACTGCGAGTTCGGATCCTCTTCGATCGCCTTGAGGTTCAGTTGCCGATACAGTTCGTTCCTCGCGGCCGAGAAATCCTCTCGGATCTTGGCAATCCCCATCAGGTGATAGTGCAGCGCGCTGACCTTGGCGGCACCGCTCTGTGGCAGGGGGCGCTCGATCCTCCGTCCGACCCGATCCGCAAGCGTGCGGATGATCTTCTCCTGGACGACGAAAAGATCGCCAATCTCCCCGTTGTAGGTGTTGGCCCAGACAAGCGATCCGTCATGCGCATCCAACAACTGGGCGGCCACTTTCAGCCGTTCTCCGATCTTCTGCTGGCTCCCTTCCAGCAGGTAGTCGACGCCGAGTTCATCGCCAATCTGCCTGGTGTCGGTGGGCTTCCCTCGGTACCTGAAACTCGAGTTCCGGGCGATGACGGCATAGGTCTTGCTCCGCGCAAGTTCGGTGATGATCCCCTCGGCGACGGCATCGCTGAGATATCCCTTGTCCGCTCCGGCACTGAAGTCGTCGAAGGGAAGGATCGCAATTCTCGGCATGTCGCTCGATCGAACCGGAGCGGCTCGCCATGCTTCCGCGCCGTAGTATGCGCCGATCGCCGCCGCGACGAGAACGATCGCAGCAAGGATGACCCCGCGTCGCGAAAGACGTGTCTTGGCTCGCTCCTTGACGGCCGCGGCGTCTAGGTCGGTTGCATCCGACGGATGGGCATTCAGCCGGTAGCCTCTCCTGGGGAGGGTTTCCACGATCGCATGCGCGTCGTCCGCCAATGCGCGGCGGATATCGGCAATGCATTGGATAAGGCTGTCGTCGGTCACGAAGGTATCGGGCCAAATCGCCTGCATCAGCGCATCCTTGGACACGATCTCGCCCGGTCGCGCCGCGAGCACGGAGAGCACCTCGGCGGACTGGCTGCGGAGATCGACCGCTTTGCCTTCGACCGTTCGGAGTTCGCTGTTTCTGGTCAGGAAAACAAAACCGCCAAACGTGATCGTTTCGGCAGGTTTCGGGTCAATTTCAGGAGCCTTTCGGGACATTTCACCCACCTGGCGCGCTTCCTAACCCTAGCCCATTCGACCGTCGCTTCCAAGCGATCCCAGCAGCACCGGATGGGACGGAGAGCGACATGGATCGCACCAAGCTCATCATCGCGCTCGCTCTTCTTTTGGCAGCGCAAATGGCTGCAAAAGCGGATTCCCGCATCGCGAAATTCTGCGGCCCTGACCAAGGGAGACTAGGAGATAGCGATGGAACGGTTTCTTTTAATTACCCTTCTGTTAAATTTTGACGGCACTGTAGTAGTCGGCAATCATGAAAATGGTTTCCCGCCCAAGGTGTTAGTTTCAGAGGACGAGTGCAAATACCTGAAACGCCAATATGAATTTTCCAATCCTCCTGTTGGTCTTAAATATCTTTCAACCGCTTACATTTGTGAGAGGAAATATATGGCCATCGCTTCTGTGTACGATGCTAAGTGACGTCGCAAGCCCGGCGGTTAATACATCGCCAGCCTCAAGGAGTATGTCTATGAAGGCGACCCCGGCGTCATGCGGACTACGAGCGACGAGTTCTATCTCTGCACCCGACCGGCCGCGACCCCGGTATGGACACGACCAAGCGCTATTGTTGATGCAGGAACGTATCGTGAAGTAGCTCTTCGTCCCAGTCGTTCGTCGCGACACACGCGAACCATCCTGAGATGCCCAACCCTAGCGCCGGATCCAGATTTCAGGTCGAACCGACCTGCATGCTTCCATTCTCACCCGTGCGCCCTCGGGCTGATGACGCCAGCCTTGAGAGGCGCCACGCGTAGGGGCCATTCAGTCGAAGGTCTGCAAATCATCCTTTTGCGGACACAAGGCGCGTCGCTGAAACGGATTCAGGCGAAGCGCTTTGGAGTTCAGGTCTTTTGCTGGTTGAGCCTGGCGCCGTCGTCGCCGCTCTCCTTGTCCATGTCCTTGACGATGTCCTTAAACGTCCGGAAGAACTGCTCCATGTAGCCCATCGTCTTGTTGAAATCCTCTTCGCTCGGCAGTTGCGATTCGAGCCGGGCGGAAAGCGAGTTCTCAAGCTTGGCGACACGCTCGTCCAATGCCTTGACCGACGCCTGCAACTTGTCGATCTCGTCCTGGTAGGCGGCGCGTTCGTCGGCCGCCGTCTTGCAGACGAGCTGGCCGGAGCGCTCTTCGCAGATCGACATGGCGCCGGTCTGGGTGTCCATGCGGACATAGCCGTTGGCCGACTTTTCCAGCCGGTAGCGGTCGGTTTCCTCGGAAAAGGCCGACGCGGCGACCAGCGAGAAAAGTGCCGCGGGGATCAGTATATGCTGCGGACGCATGTTGTCCTCCATGAGCCAGTAGGCGCACTCTACCATAGGTTTGCGCCGGAAGTGGGGAAGAGTGGTTCCTTGCCTCGACGCAGGCTCCCGCCGGAAAAGCCGTGCAACATCTTTCCGGACCTTGCCTGCACCCTTTCCCGCGCGGTTCGTTCGGACTATAGCGCAGCCATGTCTCAGTTTATCTACAAGATCGCGCCCGAAGCGCTCTGGCGCGAGGCCGAGAGAAGCGGCCGCTTCACCGGCGCGCCGATCGACATCGCCGACGGCTTCATCCATTTCTCGACCGCCGATCAGCTGCGGGAGACGGCGGCGAAGCATTTTGCCGGCCAGACCGGCCTGCTGCTTGTCGCCATCGATGGCGAGCGCCTCGGCGAAGCGCTGAAATACGAGGTGTCGCGCGGCGGCGCGCTGTTCCCGCATCTCTATGCGCCGCTCGATCTCTCGGCAGTGCTTTGGGTCCGCCCCTTGCCGCTCGGTGCCGACGGCCGGCACGAGTTTCCCGCGCTGGAGGCCGAATGAGCGTGCTCGACCGGATCGGCCAAAAGGTTCTGTTCACGCTCGATCCGGAAACGGCGCATGGCCTGTCGATCGCCGCGTTGAGATGTGGCCTGCCGGTCACCTCGCGCCCGCCGCGCGACGAGCGGCTGAAGCTGCGCGTCGCAGGCCTCGATTTCCCGAACCCGCTCGGCATGGCGGCGGGCTACGACAAGAATGCCGAAGTGCCGGACGCGCTGCTCGGCCTCTGCTTCGGCTTCGCCGAGGTCGGCACCGTCACGCCGCTGGCGCAGACGGGCAATCCGAAGCCGCGCATCTTCCGGCTGACGGCCGACGAAGCGGTTATCAACCGGCTGGGCTTCAACAATGAGGGCCATGAGGCGGCCGAGAAGCGCCTTGCAGCCCGAAAGGGTCGCCTTGGCATCGTCGGCGTCAACATCGGCGCCAACAAGGACAGCGCCGACCGCATCGCTGACTATGAGCGCGGCGTCGCCCGCTTCGCGCCCCATGCCACATATCTCACGGTCAACATCTCCTCGCCGAACACGCCGGGCCTGCGCAACATGCAGGCGCGCGAGCAGCTCGGCGAGCTTCTGTCGCGCGTCATGGCGGCGCGGGCGTCGGCTGCGGCAACGCCGCCGGTCTTCCTCAAGATCGCGCCGGATCTGGTCGAAGCGGAACTGGAAGACATCGCCGCCGAGGTCGCCGAGAAAAGGATCGACGGCGTCATCGTCTCGAACACCACGCTGGCGCGGACGGGGCTGCGGAGCGCGACCGTCGCCGGCGAGGCCGGCGGGCTGTCCGGCAAGCCGCTGTTCGAGCGCTCGACCGCTGTCCTTGCACGCATGCGCAAGCTCGTCGGTCCCGAGATGGCGATCATCGGCGTCGGGGGCGTCGATTCCACGGAGACAGCGTTGGAAAAGATCCGCGCCGGCGCCGATCTGGTACAGCTCTATACCGGCATGATCTATGCCGGGCCTTCACTGCCGGGGCGCATCGTTGCCGGCATGGCGCGGTTTGTGGAGCGCGAAGGACTGAGTTCGCTGCGCGAGTTGCGCGACAGCCGCCTGGATCATTGGGCCGTCAAGGCTTATTAGAAGGCCATGGCGCTACCCGTGCGCCCACACCTTTATGTCATCTCTCATCACGTTGCCCTTCCGCGTTCAGGCTGCCGGATTCATCCATACGATCTCCCAAACATAGCCATCTGGGTCTTCAATGTGGCGGTTATACATGAAGCCAAGATCCTGTGCCGGGTTGGGATCGGCGCGACCGCCCGCCGCAACCGCGCTGGTCAGCGTTGCATCGACGGCGGCGCGGTCGTCGACCGTGAGGGCGATCATTGCCTGACTGTCACGCCGCGCGTCGCCGATAGGGCGCTTGGTGAATTCGCGATAGTGGTCATGGCTCAGCAGCATCACCCCGATCGCGTCCGAGAACATGAGCGAGGTAGATTTCTCGCCCGAAAACTGCGGGTTTACGGTGCCACCTAGAGCCACGTAGAACGCCGTCGACGCCGCCAGGTCACGCACAGGCAGGTTCACGAAAATCATTCTGGACATCGCTTTCTCCATTGCCGCGCCCTGCGCTATTGTCTTGATGTAAAGTTAGTAGATGCAATGTATCTCGATGTCAAGATACATCTTGTTGAGAGAATATTCGAATGGGTCGTGCCGAGGCCGCGGCAAAGCAATGGGCTCGCGAGCGCCCCCGACCTTCCGGTGTTGCCTGAAATGGTAGGTCGTCTGCTCGATGTCCGCCGCGCGCGATCACCTGAACCCGCTGCTTTCGGAATCAGGCCTGAATGTAGGTGAGTTTGATGTGCTGACGCCGCTCAGGCGCTGGAGCGCGCCGGGCTGGTTGAACGACGCCCCGATCCCAAGGACCGGCGCGGCAAGCAAATTGCCATAACGACCGGTGGCAAGCGTGCGATAGACGATTTGATTGGTCCAATGGTGGCCGCTAGAAGAGCAATTGATCTCCGTGCTGACGGCGTCGGAGCAGGAGACTCTCAACGCCCTGCTCAAGAAATTGCTCACTGGCCTCTAGGTACATTGTCCTCGCCAGCAGTCACCTCTCCCGGCGTCAACGGATCCTGATCCCGAGCGGCGGCACTACCTAAAACGCAGTCCGCGCCCGCACCCGCAGAACCATAAGCAGGCTCACGCCGCGCACCAGCAGGAAGACGTGCAGCGACGCCCAGAGCCCGCTGTTGCCGAAGGTCGGCGCCAGGGTGAGCAGCGCGGCGCTGAAGGCAAGGAACGACAACAGCATCATGTTGCGCATGTCGCGCGACCAGGTGGCGCCGATGAAGACGCCGTCCATCTGGAACGCCAGCACGCCGCTGAGCGCGGTGAACGCCGCCCAGGGCAGATAGGTATCGGCAACCGAGCGGACCTCGGGCGATGTCGTGATCAGGCCGACCAGATCGACACCGGCCAGCAGCAGCACGAGCGTGGCGACGCCCGACAGGCCGAAACCCCAAAACAGGGTCAGCCGCACTGCTTGCCGGAAGGGCGTTTCGGCGCCCGCGCCGATGGCGCGGCCGGCGAGCTGTTCGGCGGCGGTGGCGAAGCCGTCGAGGAAGTAGCCGGCGATGAGGAAGAAGTTCATCAGCACCGCGTTGGCAGCCAGCGTCACCGTGCCGAACTGCGCGCCCTGGCGGGTGAACAGCGCGAAGGCGGCGAGCAGCGAGAAGGAGCGGATCATGATGTCGCGGTTGAGCGACAGCATGCGCCGGTAGGCCGGCAGGTCGAGGATGCGCTGGCGCGAGGGGCGCTCCAACCTCCGGAAACGACGCAGGATGATGGCGAGGCCGAGCAGCATGGCAAGGAACTCGCCGGTGACGGTCGCCCAGGCAACGCCGGCGACGCCCCAGCCGAGCTTCAGGCCGAGCAGGAAGCAAAGCGCGATGTTGATGCCGTTCAACACCGCCTGCAGCATCAGGCCAAGCCCGCCCTCGCCGCGCCCGAGCACGTAGCCGAGGATGGCGTAGTTGATCAGCGAGAAGGGCGCGGCGAGCAGCCTGATATGGACATAAACAGCCATCGCTTCGCTGACGCGCGGCTCGGCGCCCATGAACTTTTGCCCGCCAATGGCGATCACCGGCGCAAGCGCGGCGAGCACGATGCCGGCGACGATGGCGATCAGCACGGCGCGCCAGAGCACCGCCTGCTCTTCCAGTGCGTCGCCGCGCCCGAACGCCTGGGCGACGAGGCCGGTGGTGCCGGAGCGCAGGAAATTGAAGGTGGTGAAGACGACGTCGAAGGCAAGCGCGCCCGCCGCCAGGCCGCCGAGCAGGGCGGCGTCGCCGAACTGGCCGACCACCGCCGTATCGACGATGCCGAGCAGCGGCGTCGTCAGATAGGCAAGCGTCATCGGCACGGCGATGGCAAGCACCGAGCGGTTGGTTACGGCGAAAGACCGGCCGGCGGCCGATGTCGATAGCTGATCCAGGACCTGGTCCTCAGGGCGGCTTGATCGGACGACCGATGTGCCCCAGTTTGCCGGTGCCGCGCAATCACGATCCGGCGTCGGCCAACCGATTCCCGGAGCTGGCATGCCGCTGCAGATCGTCCACCACCCCGGCTATGACGCCGGTTTCGCCGTCAACCACCGCTTCCCGATGAGCAAGTACCCGCTGCTGATGCAGGCGCTGGAGGCGCGCGGACTGGCGAGCCGCGACGCGCTCGCCATGCCCGAGCCGGCGCCGGCATCGTGGCTGAAGCTGGCGCACACGGCCGACTATGTAGACCAGGTCCTGGCCTGCCAGGTGCCGGAAAGGATCGAGCGCGAGATCGGCTTTCCGGTCGGTCCGCGGGTTTCGCTCAGGGCGCAGCTTGCCGCCGGCGGCACGGTGCTGGCGGCGCGGCTGGCGCTGAGGCATGGCATCGCCTGCAACGCCGCCGGCGGCAGCCACCATGCGCGGCGCGCGCAGGGCGCCGGCTTCTGCACCTTCAACGACGTCGCCGTCGCCTCGCTGGTGCTGCTCGCCGAAGGTGCCGCTAGAAACATCCTGATCGTCGATCTCGACGTGCATCAGGGCGACGGCACGGCCGATATCCTGAAAGATGAACCTCGCGCGTTCACCTTTTCCATGCATGGCGAGCGCAACTATCCGGTGCGCAAGATCGCCTCGGATCTCGACGTCGCGCTGCCCGACGGCACCGGCGACGCGGCCTATCTCGACAGGCTCGGCGGCATCCTGCCGGACCTGTCGGCCAGAGCGCGCTGGGACATCGTCTTCTACAATGCCGGCGTCGACGTCCATGCCGAGGACAGGCTGGGCCGGCTGTCGCTCAGCGACGACGGCCTGCGCGCCCGCGATACGATGGTGATCCGCCATTTTCGCCGGCTCGGCATGCCGGTCTGCGGTGTCATCGGCGGCGGCTATTCGACGGACGTGCCGGCGCTTGCCGCGCGCCACGCCATCCTGTTCGAGGTGGCGTCAGGCTTGGCCTGAGATCACTTCCTGTAGCTGGCTATCCTGAGCAGGATGAAGACCGGCACGACGATCGCCGCGCCCAAGAGGATGTAGCCGAGGAAACGGTCGATGGCATGGAAGCCGAGATTCCACAGGTCGAGGAAGAACTGGCGGATGCCGTAGTAGACGTCCATCGGCGACCAGCCGAAGGCGTGCATCACAAGGCCGACGAGGAACGAGACTACAAGCAGCTTGATCAGCACCCGGAGCGGTGAGTCACCGAGAAAGCGCGTCAGTGCGGACAAGTTCCGTCTCCACGTTTCGGCCGCCCCGATTCGGGGGGTCGATCCCAGAAATACGCACTTGCCCGTCCGGCATCAAGCCGGCCGGATGCCGGCAACGGCCAGGCTCACCAAAACCGCCAGCGCAAGATGCGGGCCCATGGCGGCCGTTCGCGATAGACTTCCCGGTAGCGCCAGAGCCGGTTGTAGCGGTTGCCGCCGCCGATGCCGAGCTCCGACACCGGGCCGCCACCCCGCTTGCGTTTGATCGCCACCAGTTCCTTGCCGTGCCGAAGGCAATGGCTCGGCTTCTGCCCGGCTTGGCCTGGTGGCAGCGTCAACTTGACCGCTTCTCCGACAATGAGGTCCTCCGGATCGCAGGTCATGGCGATGGCCTTGCCGAACAGCGTCGGGCCGGTCGGGCACAAGGCGGTCGGGCCGTAATATTCGCGTTTGACATTGGCGCAGACCAGCTCGATGGCCTTGGCCATGGCCCGGTGGCGCATGGGGGCGGCGACCACGCCGAGGCTGGTGTCCCATGGCGTCGAGCTCAGGAAGTCGCGAAACACCGACAGGCGGCCCTGGTCGCGCGGAACGCCGCGCAGGAATTCATAGGAAAGGTCGGCGTAGACGCCGCCCCGTTCGTAGAGCAGGCAGTATTTGGCGAGGTCTGCCTTGTAGGTGTAGGGACGCAGGGTGCGGAAAGCCGACAGCACCTCGGCGTCGAAATGCGCCGCGATGAACTCACTCAATTCCGCTTCCCCGAACAGGACATGCTCCTCGCCCGGATGGGCGGCCTTGAACGAGCGGATGTTCTCGCTGACCCGTTCGGGAAGGTCAGCGCTCCGATCGTCGGTTATGAGAATGCTGAATAGCGGCATGAGCTCTCGATCGTCAGCGCGGGATGAACGCCGTCAGTTTCTCCCAGTCGCGCCACTGGTGCGGCCAGCTTTGCAAATAGGGCAGATGCCGATCTGCAAACTCCTGCGCGGCGCCTTGGATCATATCGGCCTTGTCCCGATGGCGGGCGAGATCGATCGGCCGCTCGACGACCACGTGCAGTTGGCCGGTGCTGTCGTCGCGCCCGACAAAGACCGGCAACAGCGGAGCGCCGGCGATCTTGGCCAGCCGGGGCGCACCGCTGGCCACTTCGATGCCCGATTCGCCTATTCGCGCCGTGACCAGCACTTCGCCCTCCCAGGCTCCGGCGGTTATTGAAACGAACTTGTTGGCGCGAGGCAACCGACGGGCCTCGTTCATGCTGGCAGCTGGGTCGGCGCGGTCGATGACGACGCGGCCGGCGGCGTATCTCAGCTCCGCGCCAATCCTGATCGGGTTCAGGAAGCGGATGCCGAAACGCGACTTGGTGAAGCCATGCTCTGGCCGGCTGACGTGAAACACCTCGAACCCGGCCCTGGCGAAGGCGATCTTCGCCGCCAGCGCATTGAAGCTGAAATGCGCGATCCACAGCACCGCGCCATGGCCTGCATTTTGCGCGGCTTCGAGATGCTCGATGCCTTGCAGCGCAATGGCCGGGTTCCACCCACCGAGCCGCTCGCGCATGATCTGTATATGATGCTCGTGGCGCGTCGCGCGGACGCGGCGCAGATCGTCATCGCCGGCCAGTCCGAACGAACGAAGGGTCTGCAGGACCCGGCTGTCCTGTGCGGCGAACGATGCGCTCCCGAGCCGCTCCATGGACCGGCAAACCGCTTGCCATCCCCGCTCAGGAACAAGACAGGAAACAATCGCGAAGGCAGGAAGCTGCAGCAGGAATTTGAAATCTTCCGGCGCAAATATCTTCCTGGTCCCGGAGGCCCGTTTTCTCTTGCGTATGCTGAATTCCAAGCCGGGTCCCCACCCTCGCGCCGTGCTTGCGATGGCAGGTGAACAGCCGCCGATTCGCAAAGCGCACGCGCTTCTAGCACGCGCGGCGCCGGCGTCAAAAGCGCTGTTGTCGTCAGGGCGCGGCTTTGGCGATTGCCCGATGCCCGGCCCTCATGGTAACGAGGGCGCCGCGCGGGTATGATGTAATGGTAGCCTGTCAGCTTCCCAAGCTGAACGCGCGGGTTCGATTCCCGCTACCCGCTCCAGCAAAAATCAATCAGCTTGCATGAAACTTGCCATATCCCGCGGCGGGCCGCTGGCTGTTTGCCAGCACCCCGCACAGGGGCAGGTGCTTTGCCACCTCGTCGGCCTCCATCCGCACTATGGTGTGCGACAGGCCGCCATGTTCCTCGATCCATTGCCGGACCCAGTCGGGATATTGCGAGATCAGATAGTTGGCGGCGGCCGCGTTCTGCCGGCCGCCGACGCCGTAAGGCAGATGGAAGCCGAAGGAGGCACGCGGGCTCACGCAAAGCTGCTCGACGGGCAGCGACAGATAAAGCGTGCAGGCGCTGTCGCACGCCCCTTCAAAGCTCACCTGCTCGTCGGCGGCGCGCAATTCGGCGACGTGCAGCGCGAAGCTTATGATCTGGCCACCGGGATTGTCGCCGACCGTCTCGGCCTTCGCGGGCAACGCCGTCAGGATGGCGGCGAAGAGCCCAACCGCCATGGTCTTCAACGTCCATCCAGGCTTTACGGGCGGCAGATCGGTTTTCATCCTGTGTTCTCGTTCTCGCGTTTGTCTCGCGGGCGTCTACGCTAGATCAGGATGGTTAACATTAGGCATCGCTCATCAATCTTCCGATCGGTGTGTTACACTCGCGCGAGCACGGTTCCCCGAGAGGGGCGCTCTACGGCGAGGGAGGCGCCAGGAACCGCGCGACGAATTGTTCGGCCGGCAGGTCGAAGGCCGCCTTCTCCCGCATCAGCCTTTCGGTCGGCCAGTCCCACCAGCGGATTTTCTGCATGGCGGCGATCGTCCGGTCCGGGAACCGGTATTTGATGATTCTTGCCGGATTGCCGCCGACGATGGCGTAGGGCGGAACGTCCCTGGCCACCACGCTGCGGGCGGCAATCACGGCGCCGTCGCCGATGGTGACGCCGGACAGGACGATGGCGTCGGTGCCGATCCAGACATCATGGCCGAGCTTGATCGGGCCGTTCGTGCGCAGATATTCGAAGGTCGACCTGGTCTTGAATAGCTGGTGCTGCAGCGCGTAGTTCGCCGCCGTGTCCGTCGGGTGGTTTGCCTGGCAGAAGAAGCGGACGCCGGGAGCGATCGCGCAGAACGAGCCGATTTCGACCGGCGACTGTTCGGTGCAGTTGAAGAACGAATGCCCGTCCAGGCTCTTGGAGTGGCGGCCGATCCTGGCATGCGCCGGAATTGCGTTTGGGTCGGCCTTCAGGCCGAGCAGGATTCGCAGTTTCTTGAAAGCCATCGCTGGAGAGCCCCCACCCCGACGCAACGTTGGAATCCGGGCCCGCGACTTGTAAAGGGTGGATTTTGGGTTTTGAACATGCGCGAGGGAGGATGGCGCCGTCGGCGGCCGGGGCGGGTCACCCCAGCGCCGTAGCGACTGCGCCAGCGGCCGTCATCCCACTTCGCGCAGGATGAAATCGTGCAGCATCTTGGCTGCCGGCGACAGCACGCGGTTCTTCGCCGTGATCAGGCTGTAGGGCCGGACCTCGATGTCGAACTCGGTCTGGACGACGTCGATGGCGCCGGCCAGCCCTTCGGGATTCTGGATGAATTTCGCTACCTGAATCGACACCGGCGCGATGGCGTCGGACTGCGCCACCATGACCAGAGTGAGCAGCAGCGAGCTGGTGTTGAGGATGCGGTCCGGGAGCGCGATGTTGCGGTTCAGGAAATTGCTTTCCATCGCCTGGCGCAGCGGCGAGCCGCCGGACTGGAAGACCCAGTCGTAAGCGGCGGTCTCCTCGAGCCGCACCGCCTTGCCCTTGCTCAGCGGGTGGCCGCGACGCACGATCAGGCAGGCCTTCTCGACGCCGATGACGCGCGATTCGAACAGGCGCGGATTGAGGTCGTCGGGAATGCGCGCGATGATGAAGTCGTGGCGCGACGCGATCAACTCGCGTGCCAGCACATTCGAGGTCTCGACCTGCATGGTGATCTCGATGCGCGGATAGAGGCGGCGGATTTCGCGAATCGCCGGCACCGCCAGCTCGATCGCCGGCGCCGTCACCGCGCCCAGGAACACCGACCCGCCCTTGCCTGCCTTGAGCTCGGAGATCTCTCGGTCGGCCTCGCGCATCTCGAGCAGGATCGAGCGCGCGCGCCTGGCCAGCGCCTTGCCGTAAGGCGTCAACGTGATGCCGCGCGGCAGCCGCTCGCAAAGCTTGACGTCGAGCACCGCCTCCATCTCCGAAATCATGCGCGAGGCGGCCGGCTGTGAGATGTTCATCACCTGGGCGGCGGCGCTTACCCGGCCGTGATCGTCAAGCGCTGCGATCATGCGCATGTGGCGCAGGCTGAGCCCGCTGCGCAGAAGCGTTTCGCCGTCGCCCGGAAGTTCGTCGTAAGTGCCTGATACGCCATCAGGATTGCGCAGTGCCGCCATGCTTTGTCTCCGCTCCCGCGACGCCTTCGTCGACTTTCGCTATATACCAGTTTCGGTATAGCAACCATCAAAGATCGCATTTGACAGTTATGTCAAAGGGACACACCCTTCGCGCGTCCCGTGGCATGACGGTCGATGACGAGGGAGATCGTGTCGATCGAAATCAGCGTCGCGGGGCCGATTGGGAGGATACCGGAGATCGATAGACGACAGCAGCGCAGCTTGCGCTTCTGCTCGCCTGCGCGGCCCGCGAAGCCCCGAGGTGTCGCGTCCATCAACCAGGGAGAGTTACTGTGAAAATCATCAAGACACTGGCCGCCGTGGCGGCCCTTGGCATCGCGGCCATGACGCTGCCGGCGCATGCCGGCGAAGGCCTTGTCGGCGTGCTGATGCCGACCAAGACCTCGCAGCGCTGGATCAATGACGGCGATGCCGTCAAGTCGCAGCTCGAGGCTCTCGGCTACACCGTCGACCTGCAGTACGCGCAGGACGACATTCCGAACCAGCTCAGCCAGCTGGAAAACGAAATCACCAAGGGCCCGAAGGCGCTGATCATCGCCTCGATCGACGGCACCACCATGGCCGACGCGCTGCAGAAGGCCAACGACGCCGGCGTCGTCGTCGTCGCCTATGACCGCCTGATCAAGAAGACCGCCAACGTCGACTACTACACCACCTTCGACAATTTCGGCGTCGGCGTGATCCAGGCTAATTCCCTGGTCAAGGGTCTCAAGGAGCGCTTCCCGAACACCAAGCCGTGGAACGTCGAGCTGTTCGGCGGCTCGCCGGACGACAACAACGCCTTCTTCTTCTACAACGGCGCCATCTCCGTCCTGCAGCCGCTGATCGACGACGGCTCGATCAAGATCAAGTCCGGCCAGACCGGCATGGACAAGGTCGGCACGCTGCGCTGGCTCGCCGCCACCGCCCAGGCGCGCATGGACAACCTGCTCTCGGCCAACTACTCGGACGGCAGCCGCGTCGATGGCGTTCTGTCGCCCTATGACGGCCTGTCGCGCGGCATCACCGCCTCGCTGCGCGCCGTCGGCTACGGCACCGACGCTCAGCCCTGGCCGATCGTGACTGGCCAGGACGCCGAGACCGCCTCGGTCAAGCTGATTATCTCGGGCGAGCAGTACTCGACCGTGTTCAAGGACACCCGCGAACTGGCCAAGGCCACCGTGCAGCTGGTCGACAAGGTGCTCTCCGGCGGCAAGCCGGACGGCCTCGACGAAAAGACCTACAACAACGACGTCAAGGTCGTTCCCTCGATCCTGCTGACGCCGCATGACGTCGACAAGTCGAACTACCAGGCGCAGGTCGTCGATTCCGGCTACATCAAGGCCGACGAACTGAAGTAATTTCGGTTGCAAAGACAGGGGTCCTGCGCAACGCAGGGCCCCTTTTCGTTAACCAGCGGGACCGGTATTGTTTTTGCCGACCTGGTAGGAGTTTATTTCCCGATGACCTCGACGATTTTGGAGATGCGCGACATCACCAAGACGTTCCCCGGCGTGAAGGCGCTGTCGAACGTCAACCTCAGCGTCGAGGAAGGAGAGATCCACGCCATCGTCGGCGAGAACGGCGCCGGCAAATCGACCTTGATGAAGGTGCTGTCGGGGGTCTATCCGTCCGGCACCTATGAGGGCGACATCGTCTTTCGCGGCCAGGAATGCCACTTCAAGGGCATCCATGACAGCGAGCACATCGGCATCGTCATCATCCACCAGGAGCTCGCCCTGGTGCCGATGCTCTCGATCGCGGAGAACATCTTCCTCGGCAACGAGCACGCGACCTATGGCGTCATCGACTGGAACGCCAACGAGAAGCGCACCAAGGCGCTGCTCGACAAGGTCGGCCTTAAGGAAGACCCCAAGACGCTCATCACAAATATCGGCGTCGGCAAGCAGCAGCTGGTCGAGATCGCCAAGGCGCTGAGCAAAGAAGTGAAGTTGCTGATCCTCGACGAACCGACGGCTTCGCTCAGCGAAAAGGACAGCCAGGCGCTGCTCGACCTTCTGCTCGAGTTCAAGCGCCAGGGCATGACCTCGATCCTGATCTCTCACAAGCTGAACGAGGTGAACCGGGTCGCCGACAAGGTCACGGTGATCCGCGACGGACGCACCATCGAGACCTTGCCCAGGAAAGACATCAGCGAAGACCGCATCATCACCTCGATGGTCGGCCGCTCGCTCGACGACCGCTATCCGCCGCGCGAGCCGCAGATCGGCGAGGTCGTCTTCGAGGTCAAGGACTGGTCGGTCTACCATCCGATCCACGCCGAGCGGCAGGTGATCAAGAACGTCAACCTCAATGTGCGCAAGGGCGAAGTGGTCGGCATCGCGGGGCTGATGGGCGCCGGCCGCACCGAATTCGCGATGAGCCTGTTCGGGCGCTCCTATGGCCGGCACATCACCGGCGAGGTTTTGCTCGAAGGCAAGCCGATCGACATTTCGTCGGTGAGCAAGGCGGTGGAGAACCGCATCGCCTATGTCACCGAGGACCGCAAGACCTACGGTCTCAACCTGATCGACCATATCAAGCACAATGTGACTTTGGCCAATCTGGGCGGCGTCTCGAGCCGCGGCGTCATCGACGACATGCGCGAAATGAGCGTCGCCAACGACTATCGCAAGAAGACCAATATCCGCGCGTCCAGCGTCTATCAGCTGACCGGCAATCTTTCGGGCGGCAACCAGCAGAAGGTGGTGCTGTCGAAATGGCTGTTCGCGGACCCGGAACTGCTGATCCTCGACGAGCCGACGCGCGGCATCGACGTCGGCGCCAAGTACGAAATCTATACGATCATCGCCCGTCTCGCCGCCGAGGGTAAGGCGATCATCGTCATCTCGTCGGAAATGCCGGAGCTGCTCGGCATCACCGACCGCATCTATGTCATGAACGAAGGGCGAATGGTCGGCGAAATGGCGGCAAGCGACGCCAGCCAGGAAAAGATCATGCGCGCCATCGTTCGCGGAGAAGGAAAAAAAGCATCATGAGCACTGAAAGCGCTCCCGCGCCGCAGAGCGGCGCAGCCGAAGACGTCAAGCAGGGTCCGCGCATCCCCGTCTCGGCGCTGACGACGAACCTGCGCGAATACGGCCTGATCATCGCGCTGATCGTCATCATGCTGTTCTTCCAGTACACGACGTCGGGGACGTTGTTCAAACCGGTCAACCTCTCGAACCTTGTGCAGCAGAACTCGTTCATCATCGTGATGGCGCTGGGCATGCTCTTGGTCATCGTGTCCGGCCACATCGACCTCAGCGTCGGTTCGGTGGCGGGCTTCATCGGGGCGCTGGCGGCGATGATGATGGTCATCTGGCCGCTCGGCCCGCTCAGCAATCCGCTGGTGGTGTCAATCGTCTGCCTGATCGTCGGCGGCGCCATAGGCGCGGCGCAAGGCTACTGGATCGCCTATCACCGGATACCGAGCTTCATCGTGACGCTGGCGGGCATGCTGATCTTCCGCGGCATCTGCCAGGCGCTGCTGGGCGGCGGCTCCTCGGTCGGCCCGCTTCCCGACAGCTTCAAGGCGTTGAGCTCAGGCTTCATTCCCGACGTGATCGGTCCGCTGACGCTGATCCCGCCGACGGTGAATGCCGCCGGCAAGACCATCCTCGGCAGCGGCCTTACGCTGCACATGACGACGATCGTGCTCGGGCTGATCGCGGTGCTGGCCTATGCCTATTTCGGGCTGCGAGCCCGCCGCAAGCGTGAGCGTCACGGCTATGAGGCCGAACCCTTCCCGCTGTTCGTCATCAAGACCCTGGTCGGCAGCGCACTGGCGCTGTTCCTGGTCGTCCAGTTCGCGAGCTACAGGGGCCTGCCGGTGGTGCTGCTGGTGATGGGCGTGCTGATCTCGCTGTTCGTCTTCGTCACCAAGCGCATGACCATCGGCCGCCGCATCTATGCGATGGGCGGCAACGCCAAGGCGGCGCAGCTCTCGGGCATCAACACCGAGCGGCTGACGCTGCTGGTGTTCATCAACATGGGCGTGCTGTCGGCGCTCGGCGGCCTGATCATCGCGGCGCGCCTCGGCCAGGCGGTGCCCGCCGCCGGCCTCGGCAGCGAGCTCGACGTCATCGCGGCCGTCTTCATCGGCGGCGCCTCGGCGATGGGTGGCGTCGGACAGGTCATCGGCGCCGTGGTCGGCGGCTTCATCATGGGCGTCATGAACAACGGCATGTCGATCATGGGCGTCAATGTCGACTGGCAGCAGGTGGTCAAGGGCCTGGTGCTGCTCGGCGCCGTGATCTTCGACGTCTACAACAAGAACAAGGCCTGACAGGAGCAATTCCGGGAAAAGCGCATAGCGGTTTTCCCTCGGGATTGCGCAGAGACAAAATATTGGGAGCGGGTCGGCAGCTCAAGGCCGGACCGCTCCAGGCGAGGAAGGCAGGAGGCATACGGGTCTAGATCGCGATGCTGCCGGCAACCCGCCGGCGCCAAGAAGTCCCTGAGGACCGGGGCTCGCGAGCGCAATCCGGACGAACAGTTTCAACCGTGGCGCGGAACCGTTCCGGGCCGCGACGGTCAAGGTCTGCCGATCGGCGGCCGGGCCAAGGCAAAAGAGAGAGGGTTCATCATGCTGATCTCCCAGATCCTCGACGACGCCGAGACGATCCGCGTCGTCGCCCGCAACGGCGGCAAGACCCGGATCATCAACGG